>NZ_JAVRCC020000005.1:0-266889 GCF_034530975.2 Nostoc sp. DedQUE07
TTGCGAGAAACTCCCACGTTAACTGGTGAGTTTTTACAATGGCTGCGTACTTCTTCTGAAAATGGTGGTAAAAGTCTGCTAGATTTAAGTTGAGAAAACAATGGTGAAGGGTGCGGCTAAAGAAACTCAAGAAAACGCAGTATCAAATTTGGATGCTGTAAAAATTAAATGGTTTCGCCACCATCTCTCTATATGGGGAACGCAAAACTTACGCGATTTTCCTTGGCGGCAGACTTGCGATTCTTACGCAATTCTCGTTGCAGAATATCTGCTACAAAAAACAGATGCAGTTACGGTTGTTCCTATCTACAATATATTTCTCTTGAAATATCCAACGCTTGAGCAACTAGTAAAAGCAAGCATTAATGAATTGAGCGAATTGCTTGAACCTTTGGGCCTTTTCTTCCGCGCTGAAAGATTACAAAAGTGTGCTGGCATCATCTTAGAGCAGTATGGCGGAAAAATCCCCGATTCAGAAAAGCAGTTGCTTGAATTGCCTGGAATTGGTAAATATACAGCTCGTGCTATCTGTTCTCAAGCCTTCAGTCAACCGCTAGCCGTACTCGATACTAACGTCGCTCGTATTCTCGAACGCTTCTTTGGGTTGCAAGGAGAAAGAGTAAAATCGCGCTGTAAGATTCTCTGGAATGCAGCAGAAAGAATTGCTCCTAATAAAGAAGTTGGCAAGTGGAATCTAACCTTGCTAGATTTTGGAGCGATGGTTTGCAGGGCAAAAAATCCTCTTTGTAATGATTGCCCTCTCTCAGCAAAGTGCAATTATGCCCAAACACAACGTAACTTAGAGAGTATTAATAAAACATAGCATCAAGTTGATCGGAACCCAAAATTATCAAGGCTTTTTTGGGATTTTTGTCACTCAACCCAACATTACTATTCTAAATTTATTTATCTGTAGCACTGTTTTTACTTTTTAATTTTTGTTAATTGATTCTGACTCCTAAATACTGACTTCTGAATTCTTTCTGACGATATGCTCAACTAATTGTTGAATTATTTCGGCATTTGTTTCACTTAAACTTTCTAACTCAATTCTGTTGTTTTCTTGTGGCGTACTAGAGTCGCTATTATATATACGACGAGTCAAGCCTACAGGACTATTATGATAAAATGTTGTATAGAATACACACGCTGCTACATACGATCCAATCGGACTAGGGTGGCTTTTATCGGAATTGTAAAAGTTTAATTTCAGATTCGCTTCCTGAATTTTTTGCCAAGCTATTCCCACAGGTGCAACTTTAGCTTTCAGTTCTTGAGCAATGCTCATATAAGCATCAGTCAATATCTGTTGCGTTTCTGGTTGATTTTGCTTTGCCCAAGTTAAGTAAAACACTGTTTGGGAATTCACTCGCTTAATCTCGGCATCAAACAGACTAGCGTACTTGTACATTTCCTTGGGATTAGTAATTGGTAAAGTACTTTGCTCTTGCAGTACTACGTAATCCCAGCGTTTTGCTTTCAAAAGCCTGAGTGCTTCACCACGTTTCCAGTGGTTTTGAAGTGTAGCTCCACCAACCACAACCATTTCAGTTTCCAGCGTTTTAGGTTCTTTCGCTGAAGCAGCCAACTGTTGTGTCAACCAAGGAAGATCGTTGAAATATGTATAACTATTGCCAATAAATAAAACTCTGATTGCCTGCTGTTCAGTTACTGGTAAATAATTTGCCTGAGTCTGCCTTCTTAGCATTTGAAACAAGGCAATCATCATCAAGAGGAATAAACATACATATACAATGTTGGCTTTGCTCATCATCCCTGAAATTTTTGCATTATAACTTATTCTTGGACAATATTTTTTTGGCAATAGTTCTGATTATTGATGAGTGGATGAAATTTTTTCCCAAGAGATTGCAAATTTTACCCAACCTAAAACTTCTCTTAACTGAATTGTATTAAGAAGATGCTATAGTATCAAGCCGACAGGAAAACCAGGATACAAAGTTTCTTGCATCACTTCTCTGATGCAATTCCCGCAATTAACACTACATCAAATACAAGAGTGAAGATGGTTAAAGGCTCCCACTTTCACTACTTTTCAATATATTGGCGCAACAATAGACAAGATGAGTTCACCTACAGATGAGCAAATAGCACTGATTCGGCTAACGCTCGAAGATAGGAAAATGAATTACGCCGATAGATTTAAACAGGAAAAGCTGTTGAATTTGCACAAAGCTAAGATGCTTGTTGAGCAAGCTTTTACAATGTTGAGCCAGTAAACAGCTCCGATCGCAATTTTTAGGTAATTAAACCATAGTACCCGGTAGCACAGATGTGCTGCCCTACGGGGGATTGAAACAAAATCCCTCAATACTTTAGAGTTAATAATAAACTCAACTTCAAAGCGCGATCGCAATGACTGATAAAGAACTCAAACATCTAATTGAGAGTAATGCTAAAACAGTCCAAGCTATGTTAGATGAAATGGCGGAAGCACGTCAAGAACGCCAAGAACTCCGAGAAGGAATGCTCCAAATTCAGAATGCAGTCGCACAATTAACGAATATACAAGAGAGAATAACCAATTTACTAATTTCTCTTGATGGCGATCGCCCTACAATTCTTAAAAAACTCTCAGCACTGGAAACTAAGCTTGACCAGTTATTGCAGCAAAACCCAACGGATGAGTTAGGGTAAATACTCATAATAATGCCTAGACGTGTTGAAACAACATTTATTTTCCTTAAACAGTCGATAATGTAAATAAATGTAAAAAATTCTCAGGCAGGATAAAAACATCTATGCGTGTAATTTTAATGACTGGTAAAGGCGGCGTGGGCAAAACTTCCGTTGCTGCTGCAACTGGACTCCGTTGCGCAGAACTAGGCTATCAGACGTTGGTTTTAAGTACAGATCCCGCCCACTCCCTCGCAGACAGTTTTGACATGGAACTGGGACACGCACCCCAAAAAATTCGCCCAAATCTCTGGGGTGCTGAACTGGATGCACTGCAAGAACTGGAGGGAAACTGGGGTGCTGTGAAACGTTATATTACCCAAGTTTTACAGGCAAGGGGTTTAGATGGCGTACAGGCGGAGGAATTGGCAATTTTACCAGGGATGGATGAGATTTTTGGCTTGGTAAGGATGAAACGCCATTACGATGAAGGTGAGTTTGATGTCTTAATTATCGACTCAGCCCCCACCGGCACAGCACTGCGGTTGCTGAGTTTACCTGAAGTCGGTGGCTGGTATATGCGCCGTTTTTACAAACCATTTCAAAACATCTCGGTGGCACTTCGACCTCTGGTTGAACCTTTGTTTAGACCAATTGCTGGTTTTTCGCTACCTGATAAAGAAGTAATGGATGCACCTTTTGAGTTTTATGAACAAATTGAAGCTCTGGAAAAAGTATTAACAGATAATACTCAAACCTCAGTTCGTCTTGTCACTAATCCCGAAAAAATGGTGATTAAAGAGTCTCTCCGTGCCCATGCTTATCTGAGTTTATATAACGTTGCAACAGATTTAGTCGTGGCTAATCGGATTATTCCCAATGAAGTTCAAGACCCATTTTTTCAACGTTGGAAGGAAAGTCAGGAGCAATATCGCCGAGAAATTCATGATGATTTTCACCCTCTGCCTGTGAAAGAAGTTTCCCTATTTTCTGAGGAAATGTGTGGATTAGCTTCATTAGAACGCCTGAAAGAAACTCTTTATAAAGATGAAGATCCAACTCAGGTTTATTACAAAGAAACAACTCTTAGAGTAGTGCAAGAAGAAAACCAATACAGCTTAGAACTTTACTTACCTGGTATTCCTAAAGACCAAGTTCAACTAAGTAAAACTGGAGACGAATTAAACATTACTATTGGCAACCATCGTCGTAACTTAGTTTTGCCACAAGCCTTAGCAGCACTACAACCAGGCGGAGCAAAGATGGAAAATGACTATCTAAAAATCCGCTTTGCTGACAACACAAGAGTTTAATTTTGTTGGACTTTACTCTGTCAACAAAAAGTTAAAACTAAAAAGCAAGAATTTTCTCTTGTAACTAGTACAGACGCCATCTTTTTAGCGTCTGTTTTTATGATTTTTTGGTAAATTTTAATAAAAGCCAAAAAAATATTTTTATTAATGATTTGACCGTAGTTTTACTGAAGACAAATTGATGAAATAAATTTCACAATGTCTTTAGATTTAATTATGCCAGTTTTCAAATTATTAATTTATTTTGCTATAACAATGACTTCCAATCCCCAACAAGATTTACCCTTATGTCGCGATGAAGAAAGTTTACTACGCCGCATTACAAATCGTATCCGACGCAGCTTAGAGTTAGAAGAAATTATCACAGTGACAACAACAGAAGTGCGATCGCTATTAAAAACCGATCGAGTGATGATTTACAAATTTCATCCTGATGGTAGTGGTCAAGTGATTGCTGAATCAATTAATAAAAATTGTTTGCCGTCGCTACTGGGGTTAAATTTTCCCTCCGATGACATTCCATCTTATGCCCGCGAACTATTTATCAAATCACGGGTGCGTTCTGTTGTGAATGTTGAGACTAAAGAGATTGGTCAAATTCACCTGCGTGACTTGGATAATGGAGATATTTCAGAGGAGATCCGTTACCGCCCTGTAGACCCCTGCCATATTGAATATTTGACGGCAATGGGGGTAAAATCCTCTGTAGTAGCGCCTATTCTTTATCAAGATCGACTTTGGGGACTGCTGGTGTCTCATAATTCCCAAGCGCGTTTGATTTCAGAATATGAGCTAGAAGCTATACAAGTGGTAGTCGAGCAGCTGTCAATGGCGATCGCTCAAAGTACCCTTCACACTCAAGTTCGCAAAACAGCCGAGCGAGAAGCGATCGTTAACCGCATTGCTACCTTATTACATTCACTGCCGACGATTGTCTTACAGCCAGCCCTAGAAGCGGCTGTTGCTGCCTTTAATGGTATTGGTGGCAGGCTTTGTATTAGAAATGAAGCTTTTGATTTCCACAATGGCAACGTCACCAGCTTAACAGAATGCTTAATACCAGGAAATACTTGTATAAAGCTTTATATCTGTGGAGAGCAACCTGTAATGCCAAAACAAACTATATATCCACTCATCGAACAGTATAGTATCTGGCAGGAACACTACAAGTCTACTAACTACGATGTTTGGGCAATTTCAGATATATATAACACTCCTGGCTTGCGAAGTTTGCAAATTGCTTTTCAACCAACTAAAATTCGCAGCGTGTTGATGATCCCACTCCTGTATCGTCAGCAGTTGCTGGGCTACCTAAGTATTTTCCGCAATGAAGTAGATACAGAAACTTTATGGGCGGGGCAGCATGATAGCGATCAAAGGCAACAGTATCCCCGACAATCCTTTGAGGTTTGGCGCGAATTTAAAAAAGCACAAGCTCAAAAATGGACGGTTGAAGAGATTGAACTGGCTAGAGACCTCAGTAAACACTTTGCTTCTGCAATTCAGCAGTATGAATTATACCAACAAGTACAAGTCTTCAATGAAAACTTAGAAAAACAAGTTAAAAGGCGCACCGCTGAGTTACAACGGACTGTTGAACAAGAACAGGCTGTGTTTAAAGTTATTACCGAGATTCGGGAATCTCTGGACACAAATACGATTTTTCAAACCACAACTAAAGAAGTTTGTCAATTAATCAAAGCCGATCGCGTTTCTGTTTATCGTTTCGATTCTAATTGGGGTGGTGAATTTGTCGGAGATTTTGAGGCTGCTAGTCCATACTGGTCGAATGAGTCCGAACTAGGTATTAATACAATTTGGAATGACACCTACTTACAAGACACACAGGGAGGACGTTACCGCCACAATGAAACATTTGCAGTCGATGACATCTATAAAATGGGGTTTGCTCAGTGTCATATCGACAATCTAGAGCAGTTTCAAATTCACGCTTTTGTGCTTGCGCCGATTTTTGTTGGGCAAAAACTTTGGGGTTTACTAGCAACTTATCAACACACTGGCCCTCGGCAATGGAAAACTTCTGAAGTTAACTTCCTCAGTCAGATTGCCGCCCAAATGGGCGTAGCACTCCAGCAAGCTAATTTACTCTCTCAGACACAACAACAGACATTAGATTTACAACAAGCAGCAGAACAACAACGGGTATTGTTTGAAGTTGTGGCAAAAGTTAGAGAATCTCTCGATCTAGATGCGATTTTTCAGACAACCACCCAAGAAATTTGTAAATCATTACAAGCAGATCGAGTTGCAGTCTACCGCTTCGAGGCTGATTGGAGTGGTGAATATATCGCCGAGTTTGTGGGTGATAACTGGTTAAAGCTAGTAAGTTATGATAGCAATACAGTTTGGCTGGATAGCTATTTACAGGAAACCCAAGGTGGGCGATATCGTCACAATGAAACCTTTGTAGTCGATGACATCTATGAAGTTGGCCACTCTCAATGCCATGTTACGGCTTTAGAGCAAATTCAAGCAAGAGCTTATGCGATCGCACCTATATTTATCGGGCAACAGCTATGGGGCTTATTAGCAGCTTACCAGAATTCTGCACCCCGCCATTGGGAAGCCTCAGAAATTAAATTTATTACTCAAATTGCCAATCAGCTTGGGGTTGCACTCCAACAAGCCCAATTGCATAATCAAACCAAAGAGCAGACGCAAAAGCTAGCTCAAGCTTTGCATGATTTACAGCAAACTCAAACCCAACTGATCCAAACTGAGAAAATGTCTTCATTAGGTCAATTGGTAGCTGGTGTGGCTCACGAAATTAATAACCCCGTGAACTTCATTTATGGCAACATCAATCATGTCAACGATTACACCCAAGATTTACTTAGTATCCTAGACCTTTATTTGCAAAATACTCCCAACCCTAGTCCTGAAATTAGCGATCGCGCCTTAGAGATCGACTTAGAATTTATCATAGAAGATTTGCCCAAAACTCTATCTTCGATGAAAATTGGGGTCGATCGCATCCGGCAGATTGTCTTGGGTTTACGGAATTTCTCTCGCCTTGACGAGGCAGAAAAAAAACCAGTTGATATTCATGAGGGCATTGATAGCACCTTGCTAATTTTGCAACATCGCTTGAAAGCAAAACCAGAAAGTCCGGCGATTAAATTAGTCAAAGAATACAGCAACCTTCCTTTAGTAGAGTGCTATGCCGGGCCGCTAAATCAAGTATTCATGAATGTTTTAAGCAATGCGATCGATGCTTTAGAAGATTACACAGAATCTCAATCAAAACCTCATAGCAGTCAAATTACTATCCGTACTGCTTTTGGAGAACTTGAAGGCAATATCAAGAGTGTAGTAGTTCGGATTGCAGACAATGGGCCAGGAATACCCGAAGCTCTCAGAGCAAGAATCTGCGATCCCTTTTTCACAACTAAGCCAGTGGGAAAAGGCACTGGTTTGGGATTATCAATTAGTTATCAGATTGTTGTAGATAAACACGGTGGTGTTTTTAAATGTGATTCTCAACCGGGGTTAGGTACAGAATTTTGGATTGAAATTCCAATTAAACAAATCAATTAATCATAGAAACAAAAAATCAACTTGCATAGTGCAGATTATTCCTGGTTTGGAAATAGAAGAATGCAAAGTTATGTAATAATTTTGATTTTCTGCAAAAAATTTGAGTTTTGGGGTGAAAGCATAGTAGCTTGATTGACAAGTGATAGATAGCTAGTAACCTGATTTATACTTGACTAGGGTTTAACGCTTAGGAGCATACATAATTATGAATTCGATAAATCCCTCTGAAAACGTCATTAGTTGTTTGCAGACTATCTTAGATGCCACCTCTACGGGAAATTACGATCTTTTTCTTACAGTAGGTGATTCAGACTACAGAGCTGATATTACCAAAGAAAATTTTGACCAAGTTAGTTCCCCACTAATTGCACGTATGTCTGAGGGCTATACAACTACTTACTTCGGTCATCTCAAACAAGGAGAAACTCAGACCTATTTGTGGAAGCTGAGTTTTGCTGATGATGGACATGAATTTATAGTACGTGTGGGGATGAAGGGGGACAAAGTTAATCTGATATGGATTACTTAATATATATGCATATCTGCTGTGAAAACAAAAATACGCTGTAGGGTAGCAAAGATGTGCTACCTTACAATTTTTTTAACTTCTAAGTTGCACAGGCATAGCTAAATAGGTCATTTTCAAAGCACCCAATGGTGTAAAAATCACTGGAGTTAGGCTTTGATTTAAATGCATTTGAATTTCGGAAGATGGTAACTCTTTCAAGCCTTCCATCAAATATTTAATGTTAAAGGCAATCTCGATATTTTCACCAGAAATTTGTGCCGGCATTGACTCTCTACCACTGCCTACATCTTGAGCCTCACAAGATAAAGTAATTTCTTGAGCTGCGCTATCAATACTGAGTTTAACAATATTATTTTTCTGATCGGCTAACACAGCAATCCGCTCCAAAGTGCTGATAAATTGTCGCCGTTCGATTGTTACTTGTCGCTCAAATTGGCGCGGAATTAATTGTCGATAAGTAGGATATTGCCCTTCTAAGGTGCGACTAGTCAAGCGTTGATTTTGCCATGCAAATACAACTTGACCTCGATCGAAATATAAAGCTACAGGTTCATCTGATGAGGCGCTATGAGCTAACATTCGTTGAAGTTCGCGTAATGCTCTAGCTGGTACTGTCACTTCTACTTCACTAGTTCCGCCTAAAGGACGCTCGTTGCTAGTTTCTACGACTGCGAGGCGATGTCCGTCTGTAGCTGCAAATTCTAGGGTGTCTTGTTTAACTGTTAAATGCACTCCCGTGAGTACTTGCTTGGTTTCATCAGCACTGGTAGCAAACAATGATCCGCGTAATCCTTCAATTAATGCGGTGGTGGTGAGATGAATTACTTCTGTATTTTCAATTACAGGGAGTTCGGGAAATTCTTCCGGCCCCATTGCTCGGACTTGGTAATGTCCACTCTTAGGTGTGAGTGTGACAATTAAACCTTCTCCACCAGATGTTGCACCTGTCAAGGCTGATTCATCGTCTAAAGTGATTTCGCCTTCTGGAAGACGAGAGGTGATGTCTACAAGTAACTTAGCAGGAAGTGCGATCGCCCCACTTTCCCATACCTCTGCGTTAAAGCTGGTGCGGATTCCCAAGCTGAGATCGAAGGCTGTTAAGCTTACTTGGTTAGTTTGGGCATCCGCTTGTAACAGCACATTGGCAAGTACTGGATGAGTTGGTCGTGAAGGTACTGCACGACTAACAAGTGAGAGGTTTGTACTGAGATCGCTTTGGGAGCAAACTAATTTCATAAGTCAGATACAGCTTGTGAAAGATATCCTAACATCCTTATGTTTATAGGCGATCGCTATTTGTTTGATTAGCGCTTAGGCGTAGTCCGCCACAAGTATCGCTTCTACGCTTCAAACTGTAATAATTGAAACACTTGCAACAAATATTCTTCCATGTATAAGAAACCCTTAAGTATTTCCAAAAAATATATAAGCATTTGCTGCAAAGGCTTAATACTTTGCAACACACATTCTTCCATGTATAAGAAACCCTTAAGTATTTCCAAAAAATATATAAGCATTTGCTGCAAAGGCTTAATACTTTGCAACACACATTCTTCCATGTATAAGAAACCCTTAAATCATTGCAGCATTTGTTGTAATGAACTTATGAATTTATTTACTACCTAAAATGTCAAAATAATCTAAGTTAAATTAACTGAACTTTGGGAGATGGGATGCCTACTATGGTCTATGTCTACGCAACTTATTTGTAGTATTTCCCCATGACATAAAATATATTTTTGTATAAAACAGTACTATAAATCTAGTAGCAGAGATGGATTATGGCACGTCGCAAAAGAAATTCCAGCGTTTTAGAACGAGCCGATCGCCGAATTGAAAGTTTACAATCTATCAGCGTAGAACTTGACTTTGAGGAAGGACTAACTATACAAGCTTATAATACGACAATTAACGATCTCCGGTCTAAGCTTGCTGCCTACAATACTGCTTTATCTACCATTGACAAACTCACTGATGACGTGAATAACGCAGAACAGGCTGTAATAACCATGTCAGAAAAAATGTTACTAGGAGTTGCCAGCCGTTACGGTAAAATCAGCCAAGAATACGAGATGGCGGGTGGTGCTAGACGAGGTAATACCAAGAAGAAGCGAGGCGTACTAGGCAATTCCAAAGTCACCAATTCTTTAGCAGCCGATTCTATTCAGCCTTCTTCTGCAAATGGATCTATGAATGGGGCTTCGGGTGCAAATATAAGTTAGCTAAAATCCAATAGGAAAACAATACCTACCAAACGGGAGATTCACAACATCGTCACTCTCCCGTTCAAGGAGTTACCTCTTGGCTGAATATATTTGAGTAACTTCAAGGCGAACGAATCGAAAATCAAGGTTTTTAACTCAGCAAAAGTGGGTTTTGCCTATGTAGCTACAAATTCTATTCGCTTGGTGTAATATCCGTAGCTCAAAAAATATTACAATTCATCAGAAATACTTTTAACACCACTAAGATGCTTCATAATGGCAACCACATCTAATGTTCAGGTGACTATTTCCCTGTCGGAACTGGGTTTAGACGAAGAGGAGTTGCAAGCAGAGGCACAGAATTTGCTCCCACAGCTTAGAGAAGTTGATGGAGTAGAAGAAGTAGGTTTAGTGGCTGCAACAGAAGCCCCAGAGCATTCAAAAGTTGGTGGCGATTTTTTATGGCATTTGTTAAACGCACAAGTAAATCCAGCCAATTTTAAGGCTTTATTTGGGTTTTTGAGCGATCGCTTTGGCAATAAACCAATTAAACTAGCACTCAAAGCACCTGATGGCAGAGAACTTAACTTAGAAGCCAGCAGTCGCAAAGAGTTTGAATTTGCTATGCAGCAAGCTCAGGATTTTCTGAACAATACAAAAAAGACACAAGATAGTAAAGATGGCGAAGGTAGCACTGCTAATCGGGATTAGTGAGTATGAGCCGGGGTTAAACTCGCTACCTGCTGCTGTTAAAGATGTCGAGGCGATACAGCGAGTGTTAGTAAATCCAGAAATGGGTGGCTTTACTGAAGCAGATATCACAGTACTGAAAAATCCTCAAAGGCAGGAAATAGAAGATGCTATTTACCACCTTTTCAGTAGCCGCCAGAAAGATGATTTGCTGCTATTTTACTTTTCTGGGCATGGAATTAAAGATGATAGAGGCAAACTTTACTTATCAACTCGTGCGACCAAAACACAAAATGGCAAGCTGGTAACACCTTCAGCAGTTGCAGCTAGTGTTTTGCACGACGATATTAACGATAGCCGATCGCAGAGACAAGTTGTAATTCTAGACTGTTGCTTTAGTGGCGCGATCGCTCAAGGCATGAGTGTCAAAGATGCTGGTATCATCAATGTGCAAGAGCAACTAGGTGGTAAAGGCAGGGCAATTTTAACTTCTTCCACTTCTACCCAATATTCCTTTGAGCAAGAAGGCTCAGAACTCTCCATTTACACCCGCTATTTAGTAGAAGGTATTGAAACAGGCGCAGCCGATAAAGATACTGATGGCTGGATTTCTATTGATGAACTGCATGATTATGCCAGTATAAAAGTGCAAGAAGCTGCGCCTGCAATGACCCCCAAGTTCTACCCAGTTGAAGAAGGTCATAAGATTCTGTTGGCAAAGTCGCCTAAAGATGACCCAAAGCTGAAGTATCGCAGGGAAGTAGAAAATCGCATCAATCGCGGCAAGTTTACCATACCCGCCCGTCGGATGCTAAATTCGCTACGCCTTGAATTAAAACTTACCTCAGAGGTTGCCGATGCCATCGAAGCCGAAGTTAAACAACCTTATCAGGAGTATCAGCACAAATTAGAAGAATATGAAGCAACGCTAGTTGAGGCAATTGCAGCTGAAACAACTCTAAGTGAAACTACATTTAATGACTTGAGAGATTATCAGCAATATTTAGGGCTGAGAGATGAAGATATAGCTTCAATAGAAAAACGAATTATTGGTCAGCAAAAACCGACTGTAGCCATAGAATCAAAGCCGTTTGAGTTTGAGGTAGTGACGGTAAATACTAAGGGAGAACTAATCAATCGTAGTCAGCAACGAGCCGAGTTTTTCTCAGAAAATTTGGGTAATGGTCTAGTTCTGGAAATGGTTGCAATTCCTGGTGGAAAATTCTTGATGGGTTCCCCAGAGAATGAACCAGAACGATCCTATTCTGAAAGTCCACAGCACACCGTCACCGTTCAACCCTTTTTCATGGGTAAATTTCCAGTTACACAAAGCCAATGGGTTATTGTAGCTGGGCTGAAAAAGGTAAATATTGATTTAAAACCCTATCCCTCGCGCTTCATAAGCCCAAATCGACCTGTTGAACAAGTCTCTTGGGATCATGCAATTGAGTTTTGTGCCAGATTGTCTAACAAGACCGGGAAAACCTATCGCTTGCCTAGTGAGGCAGAATGGGAATATGCTTGTCGTGCGGGGACGACTACCCCATTTTATTTTGGTGAGACGATTACAACTGATTTAGTGAATTATAACGGAAACAACATTTATAATTCTGGGACAAATGGTGAATTTCGTCAGCAGACAACAGATGTTGGACAATTTCCACCAAACCCCTTTGGTTTATTTGATATGCATGGCAATATATGGGAATGGTGTCAGGATGCTTGGCACGAAAATTATAACGGAGCGCCAACAGACGGCAGCCTTTGGGAGGGTGAGAATAATAATCGCAGCCTGCGTGGTGGTTCGTGGGGCGACAGCCCTGTGGGTTGCCGCTCGGCGTTTCGGGGCAATATTGCGCGTGAGAGTATGCTCGGCGGCTTGGGTTTTCGGGTTGTGGTTGCTGCTTCGCTCACGACTTAGTAGCCCTTTACACTTTTGCCCTTTTGTACTGTTCGCTTTTTTATTTTCCCTTGTTTTCTTCTTTCTCTCGCGCTCTGTGCGATCAATGGTCAGAGTCAGTCCATATTACTGCATTGTTGCATAATTGGAATTTAGACTTGTCCAGCCGTCAATACTTGGACTGCGGTCATATCCAGCGTTGGAAAAGTCTCTGACTTAATAATGTCTGTTCCCTGAAATACAGTTTCTTCATACAGTCCATCTACCAGAGTCAGCAGGGTAATTCGAGCTTTCTGAGCATCAATAATCCAGTATTCAGGGATACCTCGTGCGGCATACTCAGAACGCTTATAGCGGTAGTCTCTATCCTCATTTACCTTTCCAGGAGAGACGACCTCAACCACTAATGTTGGAGAAGGCATATCAGGAGTGATTGTCGCTCGTCCGCCTGCGATCGCTTCTAGTAACTCTTGTGTCAATATCATTAAATCAGGTAGCCGTACACGAGTGCGGTTGCCTATAACCACGAGTTCTGTATCTTTATGCCGAATCAGTTGAATCGGGACAAACTTGAGAAACTGTGACAGTAGATAGAGAGAAATCAAGTTATTCCTATCGCTTTCCGGTGGCATTTCAACTAACTCTCCATCCACAAGTTCATAGCGAACATCTGTGCCATCATCATAGACAAGATACTCGTCCAGAGTGAGTTTTTTAATTGCTGTGGTCATAAACTTTTTACTTAATCATCACTCTAAACATAGATTTTACCTTTTTCTGATGGGCTACGTTCCACATTTTGGTGATGGTGTTTTGCCAATAGGACTACTATTTGATTTTTCAAAAGATACGTAGGGTGTGAGCGCAAAGAGTACGGCACCAAAGCCTTAAGAATGGTGCGTTACGGCTTACGCCTAACACACCCTACAAATACTGTTTCTGTTTGATATTAGGCAAGACTATCTGTGGAAAACTTGTGGAAAAACTCAATTACTTTTCCACAAGGTAATTATACTTAATTAAGTTTTACTAGCAAAATATCAAGTTTTCCACAGTTTTTTCCACAATCTAAGTTAAATTTAATCAATTTTTAGACGTTACTTAATATTCTTGACTAATTCTTCAGCCGTCAAAGCTCATAATTCAGACTGCTGCTTGTGGAAAACTTACAATACATCTTCACGATGGTTTTTGAGAACGGCTAGTCATATTGATGCGATCGCTCAATTCCCGTAGAGTTTGTACTAAGGTGCGATCGCTCTCTTGAAGTTGGGTAATTTTATCGCAACTATAGATTACCGTTGTATGGTCTTTACCACCAAATTCCTCGCCAATTCTCGGCAAACTCAAAGCCGTGTGTTGGCGCATGAGATACATTCCTAATTGACGCGCCCAGCTAATCTCTCTTCGTCGCGAGTTACCTTTGAGGTCATCTATTGAAACATCAAAATTATCCGCCACCACCTTTAAAATTGCTTCTGGGGTAGCTGCCATTTTTTCGTTAGGCGGTTCTAAAACTGGCGTGATATTTTCTACCGTCATCGGTAAACCCCAAATAGAAATATAAGCTACCGCCCGAATTAAAGCTCCTTCTAATTCTCGAATATTAGAAGTATAGTTAGAAGCAATATACTCAATCACATCGCGGGGAAGATTAATATTTTCATCCTCAGCTTTTTTCTGCAAAATTGCCATTCTCGTTTCTAAATCGGGCTTTTGAATATCTGCAATTAAGCCCATAGAAAACCGAGAACAAAGACGTTCTTGCAAGCTAGGAATCTGGTTAGGCGGACGGTCGGAAGCAATGACAACTTGTTTACCAGCTTCATGTAGAGTATTAAAAGTATAAAAGAATTCTTCTTGGGTATACTCTTTCCCTTCAAGAAACTGAATATCATCCACTAATAAAACATCAGCCGCTCGGTAATGCTCTCGGAAACTTTGCATACTATCCTTACGGATAGCTGTAATTAAATCATTAGTAAATTGCTCAGTAGAAACATAAAATATTTTACAATTAGGAAAAATTGCATAGCGATAATGACCAATAGCTTGCATCAGATGAGTTTTACCCAAGCCGACACCACCGCATAAAAATAAAGGATTAAACTCTTTACCTGGAGATTCTGCAACTGCTAAAGAAGCAGCATGAGCCATGCGATTGTTAGCACCAACTACAAACCGCGAAAAGACATATTTAGAGTTTAAGTCAGTAGTTTGATGATTGCGATCGGGAACAGCTTCAGAAATACTGCTGGAATTTGGTGATTCCCAAGCAACCTCTCGTTCACTAAAATGAGAAACTTCATCACCTTGAGCAACAGTAATGTAAATTCCTACGGGATGACCGAGAATATCTTGGACTACATGAGCAATCGTATTGATGTAATACTTCTGTAACCAATTACGAGCAAATGGGTTAGGAGTGCGGATAACCAAACAATTATTTTCTAATCGCTCTGCACTAGCAGTTTTGATCCAAGTTTCAAAGGTAGGTCGGGATAGTTCAAGCTTTAGGCGCTCTAGTACCTGACTCCACAGACTTTCTATGGGAATTTCCATTATCCACCACCTTTGCTGCTAATCGTCACAATAGAAAAGAAAGCACTAATTTAGCATTGAGACACGCTAGACCTAAAATAAGCTTTTAAGTTGTAACCATTTTGGGACATACCCAGTAGGCAAGATCCTAACACCCACTGACTGACAAGGGAGAAGCAACGATACATGAAGATAACAAACCATCACTCAGCACCCAAAAAAATTAAAACCAGAGGCTTACCCCATAGGTTGTGGATGCTCTCATACGGGGTAGCAGTGGTGTTCCTGGGGAGCTGCTCTCTTTTACCTGCTAGGACTGTTGATAATCAGCAAAGCGATACTCAAGTCCAAAACACAACACAACCTAATCCGGTAATTGTCCCCCCGCCGATTTTTTCTTCATCTGGAGATCCTAATTTTGTCGTAAAAGTAGTGCAACAGGTAGGGCCTGCGGTAGTTCGCATTGATTCTTCCCGAACAATCACTTCTCGCGTACCAGACGAATTTAACAACGATCCATTTTTCCGGCGGTTTTTTGGAGAAGGAACCCCACAGCCTAGACAAAGGGTAGAGCGCGGTAGTGGCTCTGGATTTATTATTAATTCTTCCGGTCAAATTGTTACCAATGCCCATGTCGTAGATGGTGCTGATAGAGTGACTGTTATACTCAAAGATGGCCGGACTTTTGATGGGAAAGTTTTGGGTGAAGACCCAGTAACGGATGTAGCAACGATCAAAATTAATGCGAATAATCTGCCAACTCTAGCTGTGGGTAACTCCGATGCCTTGCAACCAGGAGAGGCTGTAATTGCCATTGGTAATCCATTAGGCTTGAATAATACTGTCACATCTGGAATTATTAGTGCTACAGGGCGTTCTAGTAGCGATATCGGTGCAAGTGACAAGCGCGTTGATTACATCCAAACGGATGCTGCGATTAACCCTGGTAATTCCGGTGGGCCATTGCTCAATGCTCGCGGTCAAGTGATTGCAATGAATACAGCGATTATCCGAGGCGCTCAAGGCTTGGGATTTGCTATACCCATTAATACTGTGCAAAGGATTGCCCAAGAATTAATTGCTAAAGGCAAGGTGGATCATCCTTATTTGGGTGTGCAGATGGTGACATTGACACCAGAAAATAAAGAAAGAATCAAAAATGTCGCAGGCGATCGCTTAAATATTACAGCAGATGACGGCGTTTTGCTGGTTGAGATTGTGCCGCGATCGCCTGCATCTGTAGCTGGTTTACGAGTCGGTGATGTGATTAAAAGCATTAACAGCCAGCCTGTTACTAAAATTGAAGAAGTACAAAAGCTAGTAGAAAAGAGCAAAATCGGTACGAAATTACCCATAGAAGTGGAACGCAATGGGCAAATTGTCCAAGTTGGAGTTCAACCTGCTCCTTTGCCAGTCAGACGTGAAGGATGATGTTTGTCATTTGTCATTAGTCATTAGTCATTTGTCATTGGTCATTTGAAAAACAACTGACATACTCCACTCTCCAATGCCCCATGCCCAATTCCCCATTCCTAAAAGGAGTTTTATCATGACTGAATTAGCCCCAATAATTCAATTAGGCAATCCAACATTGCGCCAAAAAGCTGCTTGGGTTGAAAATATTCAAGATGAGCAGATTCAAAAATTAATTGAAGATTTAATCGCCACTGTTGCCAAGGCTAACGGCGTGGGAATCGCTGCGCCTCAAGTAGCACAATCCTATCGTTTATTTATTGTGGCTTCCCGTCCTAATGCCAGGTATCCCAACGCCCCGGAAATGGAACCTACTGCCATGATTAATCCCAAAATCATTGCTCATTCAACTGAAGTTGTCAAAGATTGGGAAGGTTGTTTAAGTGTTCCAGGAATTCGGGGGTTAGTTCCTCGGTATAAATCTATTGAAGTCGAATACGCTGACTCTGAAGGCAACTTACAAAAGCAAGAATTAACCGATTTTATCGCTCGGATTTTTCAACACGAGTACGATCATCTCGACGGTATTATATTTGTCGATCGCCTAGAGAACACTCTTGATATGATTACTGAGCAGGAATACCAACAACGAGTAGTTAACAAATAAATGGGAGTGGGGAGTGGTGGTGAAGAAGCTAACGATTAACCTAACCCCCTAACCCCCTTCCCGACCTTTACGGAAAATTATGTATAAATGTTAAATAGCTAAGGGCAACACCAAGTTAAACGCGAAGTAGCAAGAGTCCACTTCTTAAAGCTTGATTCCACAGAGATGATTTTTGCACTTCTGGCAAAGAAAGAGGCTGATTTACTGATAACGGTGGCTCTTGTTGCAGAGATAATTGCCACCAGCCAACATCGTGCCATTTACTAAATTTATACCCAACTCTGTAAAAAACACCTAGAGGCGAAAAACCGACAGCCTCATGCATAGCTACACTTGCTGGGTTGGGTAAAGCGATCGCAGCAAAAACGTTATAAAATCCTTGGAGTTGCAGCAAGCCAAAAAGAGAAGTGTACAAAGCTTTAGCAACTCCTTTTCTGCGATATTCAACATTTACATACACGGATGATTCTACAGACCATTGGTAAGCAGCACGAGTCCGGTAGGGAGTAGCATAGGCATAACCTAGAATCTCACCGTTAATTTCACACACTAGCCAAGGCATCTGCTGTTGATAGTTATTGATGCGTTTTTCAAATTCCGTTTTGCTGGGAGGCTCTATCTCAAAGGAAATTGAAGTTTCCCACACAACAGGCGCATAAATTGCCAGCATTTTTAAAGCATCACTTTCGTTAGCTAGTCTAATTGCAGCTTTCACAACAGATCCTTTTTGGATTTTAATAATTGGCTAGAAAGGAGGTTTGAAAAGGCTTTTGGCTTAAGTTTACATCAATGTCACGAATGAGGGTACAATGACTGTGGGAATTGTCTTAAGCATGTGCTTCACAAACTTGCTCGCCCCGCCACAATTGATATAGCCGCGTTGCTGGCATTGTCATATATAAAACGTCACCATCACTGAGATTAGTTTCTAATAAATCCCAGCCATGAAGAGTTTGGTGGTTTGTTTCTACGTACAAAGGTACACAGTCAGCAGACATTGCTACATCTTTCACCCATTGACCGCAAAAGACGTGTGAAGCTGTAATTACAGTGGCAAAAGCTACCCAAAGACTATCGGCTGTGATGCCATTGCCCAGGATACGTCCCCCTAGCGCAGCAGCAGCAAAAGCTGGCGCTGCTAATTCAGCCGGACTCAGCACTGCATCGAAGCCAAATAGCTGTTGGGCTATGCCAGCAAAATCAGGATCGCCATAATGAACAATCACCGGAATACTGGGTGCCAAACCTTTGGCTTTGAGGGCAATTTCCAAATTGGTAGCATCATTGCTAGTAACAGTAATCACTGCGGCGGCAGAGTTTATATTGCTAGCTTTGAGTATTGTGCGGAAGCTGGCATCACCCTGAATCACAGGGATACCGAGTTCGCGGGCGGTGTTGATATATTTACTGTTGGAGTCGGGTTCAACGACGACAACTTCATGTCCGCTGGCGTGGAGTTGCTGAACAATTCTCACCCCAATACCACTTAAGCCACAGACAATGTAGTGCGATCGCTGAGGAATTCGGGCTGCATCCCAAAATTGCTTAAAGCGGCTTCCTAAGACAAAATCTGTGAGCATGGCATACCAAATACCAATCACTACTGCTCCAATCAGCATCATCACAACAGTAAATAACTTAATACTGTTAGGAGCATTTTCTACTACTTTGTCATTACCACCGGCTCCGGTAATCATGCCGACAGAAAAATATAGAGCATCCACAGGAGACAAACTCAACTCAGCCGACATATAAGTGAATGTAGCGATCGCAATAACCGTCAATAGTGCAATAGCACCCACCACTACCGATCGCCCGTGTTCCTGAAACTGCCTAAAATTAGTCATAACTTTTAGCAGTTTTCTAATCAACGATCTCCGGGGAGAACGGATGCGGGGTTGTGTACCAATAATTATGCGATCGCCTACTTGGATTTCTTGGCCAGCTATGACAGCTGATACCAAATCCATCTCACCTTTGACTGGTAAGTAATAAATTAGCATCCGCGATCGGTCTGACCACAATTCACTCAGCTTTCGACCTTTCCAGAAGTGGTTTTGATCGATGTATTCTTCGTGAATTGGCCAAGTTTGCTGAAATAATTTAATTTGTCCGATCGCTCGGTTTCCCAGCGCTGCAAAGGTGAATACGGGTGCTGCTAATCCGACAACACTCATACTCAAATGGTCTGGCAAACTTTGATCTAGGCGCTCTCCTAAATTTGTATTATAAAAACGGTTGATAATCCGAATCTGGGGATTCAGCACCCGCGCTTGCATCATAATAGATAAATTCAGAGCATCTTTAGATCCAGCGATGACTAAAGTATGTGCCTGTTGAATGCCTGCTGCTGTCAAGGTAGAAGCTGCTTGTAAATCTCCAACAATCACATCTCCTGCGGTTTCGCCGGGGATAGATTGGTGATGAATGCCAACAACGAAGGCTCCCTGATGTCTCAGCAGACGAAAGGTTTTATATCCGGTACGTCCTAAGCCACAAACAATAATTCTGGGTTTCATGAAACGGCAGCATCTTTTACAGGTAGGGCTGCATTTCTAGTTAGTTATCAATATTGTTGCCCATTTTCCTGGAATATTACTGTAGCTGACAACACGATTGTTTTAATTGGAGGCAGAAGGCAGGGGGCAGGAGGCAGGAGGGCAGGAGGGAGGGGGCAGAGAAACAGAGGGGAAAAACTTACTGCAACTTCTCCCCTGCTCCCCCTGCCTTCCTCGATAAAATAATCTAGAAAAATATGGCAATTTTTGTAGGTTGTGATACGCTATCTGCTTGAGAAGTGTGGAGGAGCCGAAAATGACTAAGCTGCGGGTGGGGTTACTGTTTGGCGGTCGTTCGGGAGAACATGAAGTTTCGATCAAATCAGCACGGGCGATCGCTAACGCCTTGAGTGCAGGGGAAAATGCTAGTAAGTACGAAATATTGCCTTTTTACATCCAAAAAGATGGCCGCTGGCTAGCAGGAGAAGCACCCGAAAAGGTTTTAGCAACCGGCAGTCCGCTACTGGAATCGGCATCAACTTCTGTTGGAAACCTGACATCCAACCCTCAAGCCCAAACTCTGAGCAATTGGCAATCTCCCTCTCAAGTTGCCCAAGTGGATATTTGGTTTCCCATCCTCCACGGCCCTAACGGTGAAGATGGAACAATTCAAGGGTTACTGACTTTGATGCAAGTCCCCTTTGTCGGTTCTGGGGTGTTAGGTTCGGCAATGGGAATGGATAAAATTGCCATGAAAATGGCTTTTGAGCAAGCGGGATTACCACAGGTAAAATACAAGGCGGTAACTAGATCGCAGGTTTGGTCTAATCCGTGCGTATTTCCGAAACTGTGTGATGAAATTGAGGCAACATTAGGTTATCCAGCTTTTGTCAAGCCTGCTAATTTGGGTTCATCGGTGGGTATTGCCAAAGTGCGATCGCGCCCAGAATTAGAAGCTGCTTTAGATAGTGCTGCCAGTTACGATCGCCGACTAGTTGTAGAAGCTGGAGTAGTCGCTAGAGAAGTTGAGTGTGCCGTTTTAGGTAACGATCGACCCCAAGCCTCTGTCATTGGAGAGATTACTTATGACAGCGATTTTTATGATTATGAAACTAAATATACTGAAGGTCGGGCAGATTTACTGATCCCAGCACAGCTTCCAGAGGCGATCGCCCGTCAAATTCAGGACATGGCTTTACAAGCTTTTGCCGCTGTTGACGCTGCTGGGTTAGCAAGGGTAGATTTTTTCTATGTGGAAGCAACACAAGAAGTATTTATTAACGAAATCAATACCTTACCAGGCTTTACTGCGACAAGTATGTATCCTCAACTCTGGGCACATAGTGGAGTCTCCTTTCCAGAATTAGTCGATCGGTTAATTCAACTTGCTCTTGAAAGACATTCTCCTAGCTGACAGAATAAATCAGCAAACTGATTTCAGATTAGTACGGTAAAAAGTCACAATAAATACAGAACTTTGGCAAAATTTAGCCAGATTTTGTAGCTGATGTTTTACAAAAAAGCTACTAAAATCTGAAATTTGTTACGGATACCTGATGCTTGACTCCTCCAGTACAATTTATTCACTAGAGGGGTACAAATCTGAAAGTAATCATGGAAAAAAGTCAGAGTGTACAGCGCGAGCGAACCCAATTTAAAAGGGCTACTCCAGAGCTGACAAACAGGAAATCGAGACTAAAAAACAGCTCGAATGTTCTGATATATCTGGTTGCACATCATCCTTGGCTATTGTTAACCGGGTGTTTAGCCATGTTTCTAGGTGGTGGTGCCTTTGCCTTATACAGCTTAGGTAATGCTGGCCCGGTAGCACAAGAAGAACCAGAAAAAATCCCAGTTATCGTTGAAGAACCAATCGGTGTGCCCTCTGAGAGTAGTAATCCTACACCTTTATGGATGGTTGCTGCGATCGTTCTCAGCTGTGGTGGTGGTTCTTTGCTGATTTTCCGAATGCTTAACCGCACCAAGCAACCGCAAAAAGTTCAAAAACAGGTTAATCGCCATCAGGTACGCTTGGCACAGAAGCATCACCAAAAATTGGAACCAAATCTTCCCAAGAGTCAGCCAATTTTTGTGCCACAGCCACAACTAATGCCCCTAATGCAGATGCAACCTAAAACAAAGCATCTGGTAACTGTTCTCCCAGCAGAACACAAGCACCACCTGGATACGCGCACA
The DNA here is from genome assembly GCF_034530975.2 of Nostoc sp. DedQUE07. Classification (NCBI taxonomy): domain Bacteria; kingdom Bacillati; phylum Cyanobacteriota; class Cyanophyceae; order Nostocales; family Nostocaceae; genus Nostoc; species Nostoc sp. DedQUE07. The sequence continues at coordinate 22,147 of NZ_JAVRCC020000005.1, forward strand.
GAATCCTTAGCAGAATTGATGGATCTTCGTAAAAATAGTTCATTGTCTGCTATTTTACGCCAGTCTTAATACTACGGTAAAGTAAACCCCGTTAAATTAACACTTTTTGCCAATTAGCTAGGCTTAGATTCCCGACTTTCTTGAAGAAGTCGGGAATCTTGTTATAGCGTTTTCCATTCAGATGTGGTACGAGGTCATATCGCAAGGTGTAGGGGCACGGTATGCAAAAATCTCGTTTCTAGCCTCTGGCTAGAAATGCTGCTCCTGCCGGCTCTGCCGCGAGTTCGGGAGGCTCTGCCTCCCATTAGGCATTCCCAGTCGGAGACTGAGAACGAGATAAAGGTGTAGGGAACATAACGTGCCCCTACTTAAACAAGAACCGCTATATGTACGAATAATTTATTTGCTATATAGCGGTTTAACTGCTTTTCAAAAGTTAGATATGAGCAATTAGGAAATTTAAAAACTTGCCAAAATGGCAACCAGCTTTTGATGATTCAAGTTAAATTGTATGAAGATAAACGACTTCAAGGGTTTGATTATCAGGGACTACCACCTAAGCAAATTCCTTTTGTAAAACACTATTTATTGAGTGATTTACAAAAACAAAAAGCTATCTCCAACAATTCTTTGCTAAATAAATTCAATAATCAGGTTTGGCATTTGCTGCAACAGGAATATTCAATGCGTGCAGGCGTTGTTGAACTACGTATTAGCCCCTAATAGGGGTAACGTCTGTATACATTCCTGTTCACTTCAGCAGCAAATGATAGAGTGGGAGTTTGAAAGCTGACTGATATGCTTCCTCCCACTCTCTTTTTATCAAAACAGAATTTAGGAGTCAGGATTCAGGAGTCAGAATGAATTTTGTGCAACTGGTATATAGCGCAACAGTAGCACTCCTGCACAAAAGCAAGCTACGCGCATCGTCTATCTGCAACACGCTGCGCGAAGTAGAGAGCGTCTGAATCACCAGATTAATATTACTGAATTCTGAATTCTGGCTTCTGAATCCTTCTTTAAAAGTTAGTATCTTGTAAAAACTCAAGAATCGTTTTATTCAACACCGCAGAAGCCCCAGTTGAGGCATCATGACAGCAGTTAGATAAAATCTGTAATTTAGAATTGGGGATATGTTGATGTAATTTTTTACCATGACTAGCAGGAAACCAACTATCTTGCTCACCCCACAAAACTAGTGTGGGACACTTAATTGCACTCAGGTTATTTTGAATTTTGGTGAGCATATTTGGCTTATTTGCTTGCCAATTCTCAATTTCTCGCGCGGCTATTTGTAACTCTTCGGCAACTTTTGCGATCGTACCAGGCAATTCAGTAAACGGGTAAGTTATCCAATAGATATCTTCCTGCGTTAAAATTGAGGGATCGAATAATACTCTACGTCTTTCTATTGCCATAACTTCTCTAAATAGAGGTGCAAACAAATATGTCAGACGTAAAGAATCAATTGTTTGCATTATTTCTAAAGGCATTTGGGCAAGCAACCACATAGACCAATGGGGTAGCTGTTCGGCAAAAACAGGTACGTTTACTACTATAAGCCGTCCGATTAACTGCGGGTTTTCTTGAGCAAGAGCAAGGGCAACTAATCCCCCTAGAGATTCGGCCACAATGACTGCGGGTTCATTACATAATGCCTGAATAATTCTTTGAAACTCAATAACTTGATGACCGTTGTGTTCTTTACGAGACAATGGTTTTTCAGAAAAACCAAAACCTTTGGCATCAAAACAAATTACTCGGTAATATTTAGATAATGCTGCTACGCTGTGCCGCCAATTGTAGCTCCAACTCCCCATACCATGTAATAAAATTAGCGGTTTACCTCTACCTCTTTCGCCATAAGCAATTTGTACAGGATACCCTTTAGCATCAGTAATAACTAAACTTTGCCGCCCTTTGGGAAAAGTAGCTTGCCACCAATCTTTCATTCTTATTATCAATAAACAATTTAACCGCCTGTAAAGGCGTTCCACAGGATTCTAATTAGGATCACAGGCAATGCTACTAAGACAATGGAGATGAGCAATAATCCAGCCAAAACGGCAAAGATAAACCATCTGTCTGCACTCTTTTGCTCGCTAGGAAACTTTAAGTATTCTTCCAAGAGCTTGATATTATTAGTGTTAGCTCTCCAGGCAACATCAAAAAAGTCTCCCAAAACTGGGACAGCGCCTACCAAGCCATCAATGATTACGTTCAAAACCATTTTACCTAGAGTTGCTCTAGATACGCCTAGCCGTGCTGCTTCTAGAATAATGTAGCTAGAAAACATTATTCCCAAAAAATCACCACCAATCGGTATGAGTCCTAAAATCGGATCTAAACCAAAACCAATCTTTGTGCCAGGAATGGTAATAACATTATCCAGCAGCCGACTTAGCTGACGCAGGCGCTTCAAGGTGGGTGCTTTGGCATCAGGTTCAATCATCGGAAATCGAGGAGGAGAATCAGGCATGGAGGCGATCGCTTACTTTGTATTGAATCGTTAGATATTTTACTCCCCTACTGAGCTTTTGAAATCATTTTCTCAGGGATTTACGAATTAATATTTTACTTTCGATTGCGGCTGGGCTTTTAAGCGCATATCTTCGCCGACAGTCACGTTTAACTGATCGCCGATTAACAGAACAGCAGCACTCATTGACAGCCAGAGCATTAAAACTATCACTGCTCCTACAGCACCATATACTTTATTATAATTGCCAAAATTCGCCACATAAAGCCGAAATAGGGCAGACAACATTGCCCAAAAAACAGCTGCTAAAATTGCTCCAGGCATCATTGGCGTGCCTGAGTTCCACTCGCTTGGGCCATAGCGATAGACAAAGCCAAAGGCGACAGCGACAATACTTAAAGTTAAAGGCCAGCGTAACAGTAGCCAAATATGCAACAAAAAGATTAAAGAACTATTTTCGCGCGCTACTATTCCCAATAGCCAATCGCTGGTAAACACTGAGAAAGAAGCTAGTATTAAAAGTAACATAGTACCAACTGTTAATCCCAGAGAGACAAGCTTGGCTTTCCAAAAGGGGCGGATGTTTTCTGAGGGAATTTGATGGATTTGATCGAGGGCTGTCATTGCGGTACTCACCGCCCCAGAAGCAGTCCAAATTGCTAATACAAAGCTTAGAGAAAATAAACCACTGTTTTTGGAGTTAGTAATTTCTGTGGTAGCAAAATCACGAATCAGCTCCAGGGCTTGATCGGGTAGGACTTGACTTAGTTGTGCCGCCAGCTGTTTAAAGGTATTTTGTAAAGATTCTGCCAATAAGCCAATGGCTGTGATGATAGCAAGAATTGCTGGAAACAGCGATAGCATGGCATTAAAGGCGATTTCCGAGGCGAGTCCAAAAAGTCGCCTTTCGATTGTTCGGGAAAAAGTTTTTTTAATCGTGCGCCAATTAAGGTGGCCAAAGAAGCGAAAAAAACGAAGCTTTGGCATAATTTAGAGTTAAAACTGGTTGGGTTGATTAACTACTGTGCTAAATTTTGCGTAGCGATCGCATCTGTCTTTCTACCGCAAGAATACCGAGTCAAGAGTTTCTAACTAATGACCATTGACCAATGACTAATGACTAATGACTATTAATGTATGAATCAAGATTTAACACAACAGTGGTTGACAGAAATCCAGGTAATCAAAGAGCAGATGGCACAGCTGCAACACGAGCGCGATACAGCTTGGGAAAGTGCCCAAAAATGGCGTCAGCTTTACAATACAGAAGCAGAACAACGCCGTACAGATACTCAACTTTCCCAACAGACGATCGCCTCTCTCAAGGCAGAACTGCATAAACTCCAAGGTTTTGAAATAGAAACACTAGCTGCTGGGACACCAGTAGCTATCCAACAAGAAATAGAACAGCTAAAATCTGTGGAAGACTTGCAAGCTAAACTGATCGCCGCAATTAAAGAACGCGATCGCCTCTTGCAAGCTTTGAAAACTGAGCAGGATAATCACGCCCAAACCCGCAATAGCCTGACTACTGCCTTGGGTGATGCTATTGATAGCTTGACACACGAACGAGCAGGGGTAGGGGAGCAGAGGAGCAGAGGAGCAGAGGAGCAGGGAGAGAAATCAATTCAAAATTCAAAATTCAAAATTAAAGAACTTCTGCCTCCTCTTTCCCAATGCCCAATGCCCAATGCCCAATTCCCAATGCCCTAAAATCCCATTGCCTTAGCTACTGCGCCCAGTTCTGCCGCGATACCTTGTTGAAATTGACTGTGATTGTGTTTAATGGCTGTATCTGGGTCTTTTAGTCCATTGCCTGTGAGGACACAAACCACTGTTGCCCCTGTGGCAATTTGGTCTTTTACTTGCAATAACCCGGCTACAGAAGCGGCGCTAGCAGGTTCGCAGAAGATACCTTCTGATGCTGCCAAAAGTCGATAGGCGTCGAGAATTTCGGCATCGGTAACGGCGTGGAAATTTCCCTGACTGGCAGTTTGGGCGGCGATCGCTAACTCCCAACTAGCAGGGTTGCCAATGCGAATTGCTGTCGCTAGGGTTTCGGGATGCGCCACTGGCTGACCGTGGACTAAGGGCGCTGCTCCTGCGGCTTGAAATCCCATCATCTTGGGTAGGCGATCGCACTTTCTGGCTTGATGATATTGACAAAATCCCATCCAATATGCTGTGATATTCCCCGCATTTCCCACGGGAATACACAACCAGTCTGGTGCGTCACCCAATGCATCGACAATTTCAAAGGCTGCTGTTTTTTGTCCTTCTAACCTGTAGGGATTGACCGAATTCACCAAAGTGATCGGATAGCTTTCGGCCATCTCGCGGACAATTTCTAGGGCTTGGTCAAAATTACCTTTAATTGCCAATACTTCTGCGCCATATAGTAATGCTTGAGCTAACTTGCCCAGTGCCACATAACCGTCGGGAATCAGTACAAAGGCATTCATGCCTCCGCGTCTAGCATAAGCGGCGGCGGCGGCTGAGGTATTGCCCGTGCTAGCACAAATTACTGCTTTTGCCCCTGCTTCCTTGGCCTTGGAAATTGCCATAGTCATCCCCCGGTCTTTGAAGCTGCCGGTGGGATTGAGACCGTCATATTTTACAAAAACCCGTACTTGTCTGCCAATGCGTTCTGCGATCGCTGGCGCTGGTATTAGAGGTGTGTTGCCCTCCAATAGAGTGACAATCGGTGTTTCTTCGCTGACAGGCAAGTATTCGCGATAGGCTTCTATCAGTCCGGGCCAGGGTTGGCGATGAGATGTAGCAACAGACAGGCTCAAAGTCACGGGATTTAAAATTTCTTAATGTAAGGATTGGATATTTAGAAAGGGTGGGATCGGGAAACGCAAAATGGGAAGAGGAAGAAAGTAGATTTTTCGTTACCAGCTGCCGATTTAGAGTTCCCTAATCCCAAAGAATCTTGTTAAGAATATTATTTTTTGTGGTGCAGGCGTTTCACTTGCTATTTTTATTTAGAACGTTAATTTATCATAAACCGCCACGGCGACCTTCGGTTCAACAAATTACCTTAGAGGAGAATGACGAGATGAAAAATCATCTGTAAATCTATAGGACTCTTATTTTATTTTTTAACAAGACTGAGTACGTAATTATCCTATTGCTTATTCCCTGTTCTCTGTCTATAGAAGTAAATTTAGAAATCAAGCCTAATTCCCATATCAGACTTATGTCATAACTCTCTGAAACTCTTATTTATCCGTGTTTAAAGTTGCGTTTAGTGAATTATTTTATTCAAACTTATCTATGTATTTTCACACCCATACGTTTCAGTGAAGATAGGAAAATACTTAAGAGGCTGTCTCTTTTTGATGTTAGCCTTCCACCTCCCTTTCTACGAGAGATTGCACTAAATGCAAGTGCTTCGCCCTAGGTTTTTTCATGATTTAGCATAATTCTTGATATAGTCTACATATAATTTCTTGCGTAAATTCCCTAAAAACGGCGATAATCATTAGTACAACCATAATTGACAGACTATAAATTAACTACTCCTAAGTACCGTCCAGCGGAAGGAAGCTTTACACACTTGAGTCAGTGTTTTTTTGGAACACAGCGATTATAATCACCGTCTTTTATGATTGAACGCAAAATCCATTAGAGTAATTGATTGAAAATATACAATAATGTAATAAAGCTTAAAAGAGCATTATTATAATATTTCTAATGGTGTGAGTTAAATAGTGGATTTAATTAGCGATGCCTACTTATTTATCTAGTGTTTCCGATGGCGAGTCCCAGACTGCCTGGGTCAGTAAGTTAACCAAGTCTTATTATCAAGACGATCAGCAAGCTAAATTGATGCATTTACAAGCAGAGGTAGACTCTCTGTTGCAGCAATTGGAAAATCTGAAGCACCAACGTTTAGCCGAAACCAACCAAAAAGAAGAATAAGTCAGTCTTCTAGATAGCGATTAGATAGTGATGTCTACGACGGGCTATTCGGCGTCGCTTTTCTCCTCTTTAATTTAAATTTGAGTAAAGGGGAAATTTGAGTCAGGGGTGCGTTATTCAAAGCGCTGATTTTTCTCTGACCAGCGCCTCAAACTGTAGTTATGAGCATTTTCTACCAGTAAAGCTAAGGATTGCACCCCTGAAAGCTTGGCGATCGCAGAGAGTCTTTGTAAGTAATTTCCTGTAAAATCAGTGTAAATAACTTTATTTACATCAGACAAAATTATAGTCCGGTCGCGGCGCTGCTCTGTGTTTTTTCTCTGTTCAGGTGTCCCCTGATTCAAGGATGCTATTGCTTCTGGTGAGATAGTCAGGATTATTTCTGGTTGAGCGTTATTTGTTAAATCAATCACTTGAACGGGCCAATCACCTAATTTTTCCTGCATCTGTTCAAAGCTAGGAATAGCACCCACCGGAAATTCACCTGATTTTTGTAAAGATTGCCACAGACTCGATAGCATTATCTTCACCCCTTGGGGATTTTGTTGATGCAGTTCTCGTAGAGTAATAGGAGATGGTTGCACCCATTCCAATGCGGCATTTGTCAAAGCTAAAGGTTTGGGTTGGAGAACATCGTTTGGATTATCTGGAATTTTGGGGCCAGCAGCTAAGAGGCGCAAAACTTTACCCCGTAGTTGCACCGCTTTGATAGCGGCTATAGTAATTTTTTGCTCTCCATTTGGCAACCAGACTACAATCTGGATTTCCGGGTCAGAACTGATTCCCAAAGTTTTCCAGAAAAATTTGGCGGCGTCAGTTTTCGGTGGGTTGAAATTCTCAAAGGGGAAATTTAGCCAGCGTTTCCCATCATTAAATGCACTTACCTCCACCTGATACCAAACTTGGTTATCCGTAAGTTTCAAATCTCCTGGGGAATTTGGTTGCAGCCATTCGGTGTTAGTAACTTGAGTGATTAGTTGCACCGTACCAACAATCTGACTAGGGTGAGTAGAGGATATTTGCGATGTACCCTTACCATTGAGTCTTGCCAACAGACCTTGAATATAGTCAAGATTCTCTTTGGTAATTTTTGGTTGCGCCTTTAACCAAGAATTAGCATGTCCTTCTCCTCGCTGAACTGCTAAAATCAACGCGAACCAAGCTTGCACCTCTCGTCTATTTGGGTTTACCTGCAACGCTGCCACTGTGCGATTCCACAACCGTTTTTCATCAGCTTTGAGTAGAATGGCAATTTCTTGGGCATTATGTGGCGAGGTTTCAAACACCTGTAAAGCTTTCTCCCAGCGACCATCAATCAAATCTGCCAGCACTTCTTGACTAGGACTTGCCCAAATTTTCTGGGCTTGGGTTTTAGTAAGTTGAGAATGCAAGCGAATCAAATCCATTTGTGCTTGCGCCGCTTCTGGTAAAACTCCTTTGCGCTGTTTCTTGATGAATTTCAACCATTCAAAAGCTGGTGTCCACAATCCACTACGGGCAATTGACAAGGCACTTTGGTATCCAGAATTCTTGAAGGTCGATGATTGGAGGCTAATCGCCTCCAATTGAATTGGTTTGAGGAATAACTTCAGAGGTTTGACTTGGTAAACTTGTAAATGCGGTTCTAAACCTACTGTTTGATCGATAACTAACTCTTTTGTACCATCACCAGTTACCTGCTGCCATTTTGGCAATTGTCCGTTAGGACTAGTCCAAGACAACATTTGTAGTAAGTTTGTGCGTTCTGGATTGTAGTATACGACGTAACCGTAGCGGATCGTATCAGTTGCTTGTTGGCGTTTACCCCGCAAATCAAACCAAACCCCTGATGATGGTGTCTTACCTTCAAAGCGTTGCACTTCAGTTAAAGGTAGGGAAATACTGATATCTTGGGGTTCTGAAGTTCCATCAAGCAAAGAAGAAATCACAAAGGATTCATCTGGGCCAGTTACAGATAATTGAGTCGCTAAATAGTAGTAATTTTCTGACTGAGATTTAAACTCTAACTCTTCTGAGCGTTCGTAAACCCTGAGTTCCACCAGTTCTTTACAATCAGATTGACAATTAGCACGTTGTTGAAAAACTGGTAGTAAAAATGAGGTTTTCACATCCTGATATAAAGGTAGAGTTTCCCCAAATATTTGGTTTTTTTTACTCAAATCCAGTTGAATTTGTTTGAGAGTTTGGGGGCGTTCGTGTTTACCAAGGGGGATTTGTGCCCATGCAGGTAAAATTTTATTTAGCCAGCTTACTTCGTCTGGATTGAAGATGAAGAGAACACTAATCCAGGCAAAAGCCATAATTAGACTAGCACTACTTAAGATAATTGCGTAGCTTGCCGCCGTAGGCATCGCTAATATTGATGACAACCAACTTCCTCGTTTTAGCTTTTTCTGGGGTTTTTTAGCGACGCGTTTCATCGCACCAGCAGGAGGTTGATTTAGTTTAGAGGCTTTTGGCTTCAGCTTGCGTGAACGATTTGCCATAGATTGGGGATTAGGGATTAGGGATTGGGGATTGGGGATTAGGGATTGGGTATTAAGAAAACTCTTTCCTAATCCCCAGTACCTAGTCCCCAGTACCCAGTCCCCAGTAACCAGTCCCCAATACCCAATACCCAATACCCTGTTATACTCGCCCTTTCAAAAGTTGCCCAGAAGCATTAAGTCTAATTTGGGACAAAATCCGTAAATGTCCCCATGTGAACCCTAGATAATCGCGAATACACTCTTCACTTAAGTATGTGAGCAGAGTGTAAAAAATTGAAAGGTAGACTTATTAGCCGCAGTTATCGCAAAACCTGGATGCTCGCATCGTTACTAATTGCGGGAGTAAATGGAGTTGCACAAAAAGCATTAGCACAAGAGTACATCAATCCAGAAACTACTCAGGATGTAGGAGTTAAGGGCGATAATATTATTTCCTCATCCCCCTCCCTCTCTCCAGAAGAACCGATGTCCCAAGTTACATCGGTATCTCAACTCAAGGACGTACAACCCAACGATTGGGCATTCCAAGCCTTGCAGTCTTTAGTAGAACGTTATGGTTGTATAGCCGGCTATCCAGATAGCAGCTATCGCGGTAATCGCGCCTTAACTAGGTATGAATTTGCTGCGGGTGTAAACGCTTGTTTAGATAGAGTTAACGAATTAATCACTACAGCCACCAGCGATTTAGTCACTCGCGAAGATTTAGCAATATTACAAAAATTACAGTCAGAATTTGCTCCTGAATTAGCAACTTTGCGGGGTCGTGTCGATAATTTAGAAGCCAAAACTGCTGAAATCGAAGCCAACCAATTCTCAACAACAACTAAACTCAGTGGACTACTCATAGTTGGCATTCAAGGACGGACTAATAATCGTGGTGATGTTAATCCTAGAGATGGACAAAAAGATACAGATGATAGAGGGACAAATATTGATGTTATATCCTTGGCGCAACTGTATTTAACTAGTCAAATCACTCCTAGCAGTTACTTGTTTACAGGTCTTTTAGATGGTAACGGTACTAGTGGGCCTAGATTTACCAATAGTGTTTCTCGGAATGATGTTTTACTTGGCTACGAATTTCCTACAGAGAATTTGATTGTAAGTGACCTCAATTTTCATTGGCTGGTGACAAATAAATTAGCAGTAATGGTAGGAACAGAGGGCGTAAGTATGCCAGCTGCTTTCCGAGGCCCCAATCGGGTAGAAAGTGCTGCAACAGGGCCATTATCTTATTTTGCCCAAAGAAACCCAATTTTAAATATGGGATATGGTCACGGTGGTATAGCTATTGATTGGCAATTTGCTAAACGCGCTAGTTTGCAGGCAATTTATACTAGTTATCAACCAGGAAATCCTGGTAAAGGTAGCGGTTTATTTGATGGAACCACCACTACAGGTGTGCAATTACTGCTGACACCAACCGATACTCTAGATTTAAGTTTATATTACATTAATAATTACGCTTCAGATGGTTGTTTGCTAACCTTTGTTGGTGATGAATGCTTAACTACAGTTAATACCACTACTGGAAAATCAGCACCGCTACAAACTAACGCTGTGGGTGCGACTCTCACTTGGCAAATTTCTCCCCGTATTAGTGCAGGCGCGTGGGGTGGTTATACTAAATCTTATATTCCTGGGCAATCAGGAAGTGTAGAAACGACAAATTATATGGTGTTTCTGAATTTCCCTGATTTATTGAAGAAAGGAAATTTAGGAGGAATTTATGTCGGTCAACCTCCTAAAATCACTAGTAGTGACTTACCTGTAGGAAATAATGTCCCTGATTTTATCAATACAGGTTTAGGACGAGCAGGTGGACAACCAGGCACAACTACTCAAATTGAGGCATTTTATCGTTTTCAATTAACAGATAATATTAGCATTACACCAGGAATCATTCATCTTATCCAGCCTGGTAACACACCAGATAGTGACTCAGTTACTATCGGCATTCTACGGAGTACTTTTAGTTTTTAGTTTTAGTTTCACATAATAAGAAGCCTCTGCGGCTTATCATGGTATTAACAGTTATTTCCTATTCCACAATTGTCCTTGAGTTTTTCTAAACTTCAATCTATTATTTATAACCTCACCAGTTCAATTTTTATTTTCCTGACTCACCCTGATTTCTACTTTTCCTCTGCTAGAGTGACAAAATAGGGTTAAGCGATCGCCTAAAGAGTCGCAATAAGCGGGAGAGTTCGTCAGGTATTACTAAAACTTATTTTTTTGTAATAAATTTTAGTAAAAACTTATATTTTTTGACATTTACTATATCAATCTTTAAATTTAAATCTTGTTTTATTACCTCTTTGTAGAGAAAAAGAATTGTATTTAAAGCCTGATAGTGAGTAGAAGCAGCAACTTTTTGGTTGACTAATCCGTTAAAAATGCATCTATTTCGGCACTTACTCTGCCCTTGGATGGCGTTGATTATGAAAGAAAACATAGCCTTGAATCTAGTCAAAATCCCGAAAAATATTGATATTTATGATTAAAATGCCTTAAAATGCCTGTAAACATTTTTCTGTTTGGATAGCTGAGTTTAATATACGAAAAGTTTTCGCATAATAAATAGTTAGATGGTTGAGGTTACTGATGAGGGTGTAGCTGCAATGTTATTTGTAGAGCAAGCAGCGCTAATTGGGCTTACTTGGTTGTAAAGTACCTACATTCCATTATAGTTATATAAACCTATGCCACTATTCTAAAAATGCCTAATTTTTTGAGTAAATGTGCCTACAAACTTGATTTTTCGATAATATGTTTAAGCTCTTTAGTATAAATTTTATTAGGTAGAATAGGTACATAAACCGTAATACATACGTCTTATCTTTGTTCAAGAATGATTTTCGGGTTGTTGATTTTATGCATAAAAACTTGAATGCACTCTAAAAATAAATTCCTAATGGAAAAAAGGTAATGACAAGCATCAAAGATAAGAAGTATTCTAATAATTTTTATAGCAAAACACTGAGAGCTTTAAATGATTTGTCACAAAGCTTAATTTCAGCCTCTGCTGATGAATTGATTCAAGTCCTTCCTGAGAAAGTTTGTGATCTTTTGTCTGTTCCGATATGCATTATCTGGAACAAAGAACAGAATAAGCCAAAGTTTAAAGTGATTGCTACTTATGGAGAAGTGGATGATAAGTACAAGAGAATTGAGATGGATTTGGGACATCCAGGAGTACAGTATATTTTTAATAGAGATAAAGTCTTGTCTTTGCTCAATGTAAATGAAGCAACTTTTAGGTTGGCTGATATTGATGAACTCAACAAAAGACAGTGGATCTCTTTTCTAACTATTCCATTAAAGATTGAAACAAGAATTGTTGGGATTATTGATGTATTTACAAAAGACACTCGACAGTTCAATAAGCAGGAAAAAGATTTATTTAAGATACTGGCAAATTTTGCTTCTTTATGTATTCAAAAAAAAGAATTTATCGAAGACAAAAAGGAAATTTTTGACGATAGGGAAAAACTTCAGAATCTGACAGCTATTATGCTTGAGATGACAGCGACTTCTGAAACTGATCAAGTTTGGAGCCTATTAAGAAAAGGAGCATTGAAGCTGGTAGGCTCGAAGCCACGAATATGGATTGGTCGTTTAAACCATCAGAATGGCAAACTGGAGTCAGTAGAGGAAAATAATACTTCAGAGATTGAATTTGGCACAGGTATTGCTAGCAAAGCACTCATCGAAGGAAAACCAATTATAGCTAATGATGTTCTGAGTGATGAATGGTCAAAAACTTATCATCGACATTGGCCAGATACACGATCTCAGATATCTGTTCCTATATTAATAGATAAAGTGCCAATTAGAGAAAATTTAGACGTCAAAGCAGGTTCTAAGTGGATTGGCATACTAAACATTGAAAGTTCAAAAGTTAATAATTTTCCTGAGATATATCAAGAGCGTCTCTTATTATTAGCACGACATACAGCTTTACGCCTTGAAAGAATTGATTTTTATAATAAATTGGTAACTATTCGAGAAATTGAAAGGGAAATTACTAAAGCTCAAAATTTTGATGAAATTATAAAAATTGTCGTCAAAGGTATTACTGAAATTCTTGAATTCACTTGGGTTAATATTTCTCTAATTAATTCCGATCGAACTAGTATTATATCTCATTCTATATTTGGGCTTCCAAAAGATCAAAAAGAAGATTTTCAAAAAATGGCATTACATAATCTAGATAGTAACGATATTCAAGCCAATATTATACGAAATAAACAAATTAAAGTACCTGATAACGATGATCCAGGACTAGATCAAGAAATATTTAAGAAGTTTGGACATAAGGATCTTATCAGAGTCTTCATTCCAATGATTGAGCCTTTAAATAACTTAGTTATAGGGACTGTTGAAGCTGGTTACAAAAGAGAATATAGACAGTATATTTATGAGCAAGACGTTCAAATACTGAAGGGGTTTGTTGAACATGCAGTTCATGCTATTGAACGTAGAAAATCAGGGCTGATTGACAGAATTACCCATGAGCTAAAATCTCCAGTTGTAGGTATAAGAAGCCATGCTAGCTTTCTTCAGAGACGCTTCAGTGATATAAATTTAGCTCCTAGTACTATTGCAATAAAATTTGAAGATATACTAACTGATTGTGATTTACTTCTTTATCAAATTAGACAAATTGAATACTTTTTGGGTAGGAGTTACTCCGAAAAGCCTAAATTTGAATCAGTTATTGTTTTTCGAGATATTGTTGTTAAAACAGTTAACCAGCTTAAACCTATTTTAAATGAGTATGGTTTACATGTAAAGGGTGTAAGATATGAATTTGGTGAAGCTGCGAGAATGGCAATATTCACAGATAAGGTGATGCTAAATCAAGTAATTTATAATCTCTTGATAAATGCAATTAAATATGCTGAAAAAGATCCAGAGCAATTCAAAATATTATTAGAAGCAAGTGAGTATAAAGAAAACCTTATGATTAAATTCAAAGATTGGGGAATTGGAGTTGCGGAAGAGGATGCAGATAAGATATTTGAAGAAGGATTTCGCTCTTTGGACGCAATTAAGAAAGTAGGAGGATCAGGATTAGGATTAAGCATTTCTATAGCAATTATCCAGCAATTAGGAGGAAGTTTAAGGTTAGTCAATAACTCTAAACCAACTGAGTTTCATTTGATTCTACCAAAAACATTTAAGGAGGCTCCAAATGATTCTTTTCATTGATGATGAAAAAAGAAGAATGGATAGTTATGTTCAGGATTTAGTTTTGTCTGGACACAAGGTTGAATTTAAGTCCGATGTAGACTCTGCTTTAGAATTTTTCGCCGAGAACCGGACACAAATCAAACTTCTTATCTTAGACATTATGATGCCAACGGGAAAGAGTTTTGATGAGACTCAGACAGATTATGGTTTAAGAACAGGGATTGCCTTCTATCACAATATAAGAGAACAAAATCCTTCTCTGCCAATCATAATATTTACTAATGTCTCTGACGAAAAGTTAGCAGAGAAAATCAGTAGAGGTAGCAATGTTTTGTTTTTTCAAAAAGATAATTTTCTCCCTTTTGAGCTTGAAAAAGAAGTCAGAAAGATACTAAATATTGAATAAATAAGGACTGACACACGGACGATAAATTTACGTCATTACGAACGATGCAAAGTAATCGTCAACGCTTGGTTTTTCGTCAGAAGTACGTAAGTCCTATAAGTATAACATTATCAGTTAGTAAAAATTAAGTTGAAAAGGAAAATTAAAAAATGGGAACTCTGAGTATGTTTATTGAAGGTGTCAGCAATTTTAAAAGAGAATCAAAAAATCAGCTTCAGAAAATTCAATCGGATCTTGAAGCAAGTGGAAATAAAAGTTTAATTAAACAAGTTGAGTTGGAGCCAGTTAAAAAAATTGAATCAATTGGAGAATTAAGCAAAGGTATTAGCCCTCAACTCAGTGATTTTGAGCCTTTGGAAAAAAATATCAGCGATATTGAAGAAAATATTAGCGATATTGAAGAAACAGTTGAAAAAATAAAGGATCTTGTCAGTGATTTTGAGCCTTTCAAAAAAAATATCAGCGTTCTTGAAGAAATGGTTGAAAAAATAAAGGATCTTGGACAACTTCCTCCTGACGGCGAACAAAAAGATTTGATATATAGAATTGGGACATTAGTAGAATCGAATATCCAATCATTTGAAAAATTAAGTAATAAGATTGACTTCAGCAATAATGAAAAACTCATTGGTGAGTTGCATGATTTACGCAATAAGGGTGAAAGAATCTGGAGATTAACACTTCTCATAACCCCTACTGATGAGCAGGAATTTCAGGCTGCTATTATGTGGACAGCTGAACAGGGAGGAGAAGTAGAGTTAGATAAACTACAGAAATTAAAAGGAAATTTACCCTATAATTCTCCCCAAATTCAGCACTTACTTAAGTATGCTCGCCAAAGAATTGAAGAAAGACTTTGGGGGAAGGAGGGAAAATACCGAGTTTTATGCTCTAAAAATGAGCTAGAACGTTTTCAAAACGTCCGAATTGTTAAGAGCTATCCAGCATTCACAATTATTTCAGCTTCGATGGTGGCGATTAATAATATCAAGCCGTTCTTTCCTGTAGAGCGATTGAAGTTTTCTGAAGGATCTAACCCTAGCCCCGGATATTCCAATATGAGAGATCAAGTAGTGCGGTTTAAGAATCCAGTCCTCGAAAGCTGGAAGCAAAAAATAGAAGAGATAGGTGCAAAGATTTTGCAGCCTTTAAGCCGACTAGAAATTGTCGTGTCTGTTCCCAGTGAAGATATTATTAACCACATCAGGAGCTTTGAGGAAGTTTCTCAAGTCACACCCTATGTCCCGAAAATTCGTGTTCAACCCCAATATCTTCAAAATCTAGGTCAATCAGCTACAAAAGAGGCGATCGCAACAGCTAGATTAAAAGCAGCCCAAAACCGTCCTAGTTCTCAAAATCGAGGCACTCCTCTTCCAGGTATCTTAATTGCCAATTTTTTTATTCAAGAAGATCGCGATCTTGCTGCTCAAAATCTAGAGTCTCAAGGAATTCGCGTTGCCGATCAACCTGGAACAACTAAGCTGGTACTCGATCTTAGTTCAGATAATAATGCAATAGATTCCCTGAAAATCATTGCTAATCAAATAGGATTAAAATCCTTAGAAGAAAAAGTCATCCCAAAATTGTTCAACGAAGAAGCTTGTCATGTAATTGCCAAAGGTATTATACCCTCTAATCCTAGGCCAACGCTTGGTTTGACCGGAAAAGGAGAGATAATTGCTATTGCCGATACAGGATTAGATACAGGAGAATCTGAAACACTTCATCTTGACTTTCGTGAAAGAGTTAATTGGATTAAGAGTTACCCAATACCATCATCTCTAAATTCCCGTATTCTCAATCCTGGAGCTGACGACGGAGCATCTGATACATATTCAGGACATGGAACTCACGTAGCTGGGACTGCCTTAGGAAACGGAGAGCAAGCAAGAAACTTAGGGATTTCTTCTATTCCTGCTGGTATGGCTACAGAAGCTCAATTGATTTTCCAAGCAATTGAGCAAACACCCGAGTGGAATCTTGAATATCAACTTTCATATCTGAATTCCCATCATCAGAATCCCCCTAGGTCAGGGCTATTCGGTATTCCTGACGACCTCAAACAACTATTTGAGGACGCTTATGATAAAGGTGCAAGAATCCATTCAAATTCATGGGGTGGGGGCGAACCAGGAGGCTATGATTACCAATGTAACGATCTGGATTTATTTGTTTGGGAACACAAAAATTTTTTGGTGCTGGTAGCTGCTGGAAATGATGGCAAACATCGTTCTTCAGGTACACCAGCAATAGAACAAGGAAGTGTGAGTTCTCCAGGAACAGCTAAAAATTGTTTGACTGTTGGAGCATCTGAAAATAATCGTAATGGACAATTTTCTGATGCTTATGGCAATTGGTGGCCAAAGGACTTTCCTCATCCTCCCTTCAACTCTGATGGCATGGTTGATTCAATAGACGATATTGCAGCTTTTAGTAGCCGTGGCCCATGTCAAAATGGTCGCCGACACCCTGATGTAATTGCTCCTGGTACATTTATCCTCTCAACTCGATCCTCTCAGATTGCCAGCAATAATTTTGCTTGGGGAGCTTATCCTTCTGCTAAAGAGCATTACATGTACATGGGAGGAACCTCAATGGCAACTCCTATGGTCGCTGGATGTGCAGCATTGGTGAGGCAATATTTGCGAGAGAGGCATCAGCCGTCTATTATTAATCCAAGCGCTGCTCTAATCAAAGCTGCACTAATTCATTCTGCAACTTATATTAACTACCGCTTTGCCCATCCATCGTCTCAACCTTTCGCTGATAATGAGCAAGGGTGGGGAAGGATCAAGCTACAACAAGTTTTAAATCCAGCAGAACCGACGCAAGTACTTTTTATTGATGAAGCGAATGGTCTAAAAACAGGTGAGAAAGCTGAGTATAAGCTACAAATTTCTGATAGTCAGGTTCCCTTAAAAGTAACTCTTGTTTACACTGACTACCCAGGAGAAGATTTAATCAATAATCTAAACTTAATTCTCTACCGTCCTACCAGCAAATATCTCCTTGGTAATGATTTTGAAGGTGAGGGCATACCAGATACAGTTAATAACGTAGAAGGGATTATTGTTGAAACTCCTGAGATTGGTGAGTGGAGAATTGAGGTTATTGCTGAGGTTCAACAGGAGCAACAAGATTATGCTTTGGTGATCTCTGGTGGAGGATTGTTGAGAATCTAATGTGAATTTAAACAATCTCTGTACAGACTCCTCTTATTTTGAGTTTTAGAGTAGGTCAGTCAAAAGCTAAATAATTCCCAGGAATTCTTTTATAGTTACTGTTAAAGTCATTTACAAAAGTTTTCGATATACTGAATTTGAAACCAATAAAAATAAGCCTGCCATTAGCGGCAAGCCTAAATGTATTCATTTGCTAAATCAAAGTAGATGTTTTCAGGATTAACCACCAGCAACAGCAGGAACAATACTGACTTCATCACCATCTTTCAAGGCTGTGTTAATACCATCTAAATGGCGAATATCTTCGCTATCAACGTAAAAATTTACAAACCGACGTAGTTTGCCTTCTTCATCGCACAACCGAGATTTAATACCAGGAAAGCTTTGTTCTAAGGAGTCCAACAATTCAGCAATGGTGCTACCGTTGGATTCTAAACTAGCTTGATTATTAGTCAAATTCTGAAGAGTTGTAGGAACTAAAACTGTTACAGCCATAGAAGTACAAAGTGAAGAGTTAAAAGTGAGGAGTATAATTTAAGAGTTAGGTAGTCATGAATAAAAAACTCATAACTCATAACTCCTAACTAAACGAGAACTTGTTGCCATTCCAAGCGATCGAGAGTACGCGATCGCTCTAACGCACGTTCAAAACTATCGAGTTTCGCATCAATAGTCAAGGGTTCACCAACGTAGCCTTGGACTGCTTCTTGGGTTTTCAAACCATTGCCTGTGATGTAAACCACGGTAGTTTCATCTGGATCGATTTTGCCAGCTTCTACCAGTTTTTTCAGCACGTCCACGGTTGTACCACCAGCCGTTTCTGTGAAGATGCCTTCGGTTTCTGCCAGCAACTTGATGCCATCAATAATTTCGGCATCATTGACTGATTCAATGTTACCACCAGTTTTCTGAGCTAGCTCCACAGCATAAATACCGTCTGCTGGATTGCCTATTGCTAGCGATTTCGCAATTGTATTCGGTTTAACTGGTTTAATAAAGTCACGTCCTTCTTTGAAGGCTTGGGCGATGGGCGAACAACCTTCAGCTTGAGCACCACTGAAACGAACACTCTTATTTTCTACTAAACCTACTTCGACAAATTCTTGGAACCCTTTATAAATTTTTGTAAAGAGTGAACCAGATGCTAAAGGAGCAACAACATG
Organism: Nostoc sp. DedQUE07; assembly: GCF_034530975.2. NCBI lineage: Bacteria > Bacillati > Cyanobacteriota > Cyanophyceae > Nostocales > Nostocaceae > Nostoc > Nostoc sp. DedQUE07. The sequence goes on from NZ_JAVRCC020000005.1 coordinate 40,989, forward strand.
ATCGGGTAGTTCCCAGCCTAGTTGTTCTGCAACTTCAAAGCCTAGCGTTTTGGAACCTTCAGAGTAGTAAGGACGCAGATTAATATTAACAAAACCCCAACCGTGTGTATTAGCAACTTCCGAACAGAGACGATTGACTTGATCGTAGTTGCCTTTGACGGCCATGAGGGTGGGACTGTAGATCAAGCTACCGAGAATTTTACCGGCTTCTAAATCTGCGGGGATGAACACACAGCAGTCTAAACCGGCATGAGCTGCGATCGCAGCTGTAGAATTTGCTAAATTACCTGTGCTAGCGCAAGAAACAGTAGTGAAACCTAACTCCCGCGCTCTGGATAGAGCGACTGACACCACCCGATCCTTAAAGCTCAGGGTGGGCATATTCACGGCATCATTTTTTATATAAAGCTTATTTAGACCCAGGCGACGGGCAAGACGGTGAGAACGAACTAGGGGAGTCATACCAGTTCCCACATCTATAACATTGTCAGTTGCGACAGGCAAAAAGGGGCGGTAGCGCCAAATTGAATTAGGCCCAGCTTGAATTGTTTCACGAGTGACAGTCAGACGTAGGGCGTTGTAGTCATATTTAACTTCTAAAGGGCCAAAACATAACTCACAAACATTACTGGCTTTGAGTTCATATTCTGCACCACATTCCTTACACTTCAAGGCTTGAAAGTAGGCAGTGCTGGTTTGGGTTTGGGTTTGGGTTTTGATTGCCTGAGTCATAAACTAGCTTTCCCTGTTTGTCTGTCACTTGTCGCCTGATATTAACACGAGCAAAAATACCAGTCAAACATACCCGACTAAAAATATCGGATATGTCTGGTATTGATAGGAATGATTCTTGTAAAACTTTAATACTAGTAATCTCAATTTATAGTATTTGCACGTACATTGTTAATGTTATGAAAAAATAAAATGGCTTTCATTATCCAGCATTAACACTGAAAAACACTATGATAAAATTGCATTTTTTTGTGATAAAATTGCATTTATTAAAATTGCTATCCTATTTAAGCGATCTAGAACGCTTAGTTAATTTTCAATTTTTTTTTATCTAAATGACTCTCCAGGGCAGTATATATTTCTGATAACAAAGACCTAAAAACACTTTTGTATATAAGTTTTAGTGTTTTTAGCATCTGAATCAGGCTACTAAAATTGCTATGTGTGTTGCCAAAATAAAGTTAGTTTTTCAGCTTTGATGCACTCACTCATAGCTCAAGAAGTTACTTATTTATACGGAAGATTTTTTTTGCTTTAAAAGCTACATTGCTATTTACATCTCTAACCAAGCAAAATATAGTAATAAATTACACATATTTGCGATTGCCAGCTTTGATTCTCAAGGGTAAGCGTAAAACCACTAGACAAGTTATTTCTGGTTATTGTCTCAATATAATTTCCCAGGAGTGTCAATAATTTAACTCCTTAAATATGCATTCCCAAAACTTTAACGTTTTGGGCAGCCATAATCGGTAATTCCTTAAAGGGAATTGCCGAACTTTATCCTGTTTCAAAATCCGAGATACAAGTTCAGCAAACAAACTACTTATATGGTAAATCGAAATCAATCCGTAAATAAGCAGCGCAAATTTTACCAATTTTTAGTAGCAACAGCATTATTAACTGGTAGCCTTTTCCAATTTCTCGCACCCGTATTAGCTGACGGAACGACTGCGGGTACATCTATCAGTAACACTGCAACAGCAACCTACGAAGATCCTAACAGTCCAGGGACAACTATAAATGCCACTTCTAACACTGTCGTTGTCACTGTAGCAGAGGTTGCTGGAATCACCGTTACAGGGTCTGGAGTTACAGATAACAATGGCGGTAATGTTGCAGTTGGCGACTTACTAATCTACACCTACACCTTGACCAACGTAGGTAATGACCCCACCAAATTCCACATTCCCAACCAAGCGACAACAACTGGGCCGGGTACAGTTTCGGGTACATTACCAAATGGTGGTACAGTTAATAGCCTGCAATATAGCACTGATGGTGGTCAAACTTGGATAAACGTTCCTCAAGGTGGCGTAGACACACCTTCTATTCCGGTTAACGGTACTGTGTTAGTACGTGTGCCAGTAACTGTACAAGCTGGCGCTCAAACCAATGATGTCATTACCGTTACTCTTGGTAATACTCCTGGTGATGCCCAAAACCAACTGCGGAGTCCTGATGGTGGTGACGTATTCACCGTAGATAACCCCGATGGTAGTACTGGTGAGGTATCTGGCACTCCAGTTAATGGTACACGGGAAGCTAGCGCCACCGAGCAAATTAAGGTTGGTTTAACGGTGAAGACTTATGCTTTAGCCACCATTCTGAAGATTCGCAGTGGTTATAACAATGCTGGCACAACTGCGATTACAGATGATAAATTGACCTACGATTTGAGTTTGCGAGTTGAGTCCAACGATCCCACAGGACAGGGAATTACACCCTCAGCTTTGACGGGTACAAGCATCAATGTTAATGGTGCTGCTGGTACTTATATCTTGGTTTCTGATGCAATTCCTGCGGGTACAGATTTAGCAGTAGCACCAACTGCACCTCCTGGTTGGCAAACTGTCTACACCACTAATCCAGTTACAACTAATGCTAATACAGCTAGTTGGACTACGACAGCACCAGCCTCTTTGGCCTCAGTCACTCGCGTTGGTTTTATCAATAATCCAGCGACTATTACTTCCATCGCTCCTGGTACAACGGTAAATGGCTTCTCGATTCAGCTAGCTGTTGAATCAACTGCATCTTCACCCTTAACCGTCGCTAATATCGCTCAATTGTTTGGTCAAACACCCAGTAGCAATTTCCCAGTATACGACGAATCTGGCGACCAAAACCCCAGCAACTACAACGGTTCCCCAGGCAGTATGACTCCTCCTCTGGGTACTGATAGCAATGGTGATGGTATTCCCGATACTCTACCACCCGGCAACGTTGATGATGGCTATATTAATACTCCAGCATCTCCAGAAACTGGAACTGACGCAGGTAATAACAACACTGGTACTGGTACAGGTGGTGAGGCGAACGTTTTCACGGTGCAAGCACCTGTTGCTTCAGCGTTACTCAACGGGCCGCAAAATGCCCCAGATGCTACTGGGCCATCAGGTTTAACTAACGATGACTTCACTAACAAATCTTCTCTCGTTCCTGCTGGTACAGCACCTGGTAGTACACTCGATCCACAATCAGTTGGCTTCACCAATACAGTTAAGAACAGTGGTACTGACTCAGGTGTTTTGAAGATAGAGCCAACGCCACCAGCAATTCCAGGAGATTTACCGAATAATACAAAGGTGACTATTACCTACGGTAGTCAGTCTGCTGTCTATACCTACAATAATGGAGCGTTTGCATTAACTGCTGGTACAGCAATTACAATCCCCAACGTTGCTCCTGGTGCAAGTGTCAACTATGGTGTAGAAGTTGATTTACCTCCAGGTACGCAGTTATCTACTGATATTAATAGAGGCTTCCCAGTACCCATCACTGCTTCGATTGACAATTATACGACGGACACCAACGGTGATGGAATTAAGGATACTGGCAACGATAATACCTTTGATTCATCTAACATTACTATCGATCGCGTGTACACTGGCTTCCTAAAACTGCTGAAACAGTCACGAGTTTTACAAGGAACTGGGCCTGTAGTTCAGGGGAATGATGGCACATTCAGTATCGATCCGAAGAAGCCTGCACCAGGAAACATTATTGAGTATCAAATTCAGTACACAAATATTTCCGATCCTCAATCTGGAACTGGGAATGTGATTTTGAATGCTAACAAAGTTGTAATTACTGAAGATGGTACGAAACTCCCGAATAACTGGGCATTAGACAACGATGCCAGCGGTCAAATTGATACTAGCAACATTGTTGGTTCAGCTAAGGATTCCGGGACTGCAACCATTCAATTTTTCAGTGGTAATCCAGCTACTAACTCTGGTATTGACCAGACTGGAACTACGGCAAACACTGATGTTGCTAAGTACATAGATACTGTCACTGGCACGATCGCACCGGGTATTCAAAGAACATTTACCTTCCAACGCAAGGTGAACTAATTCGTTGGGATTGGGGACTTTGAAGTTTGCAGACTCTGGTACAGAAGAGTCTGCGAACCATTTGACCTTATCCCCAACCCCAAACAGCAAGCAAATAGGAGAGTGACTTTTTCTTAGCAAAAGCTGGGAAAGATAAGTCAACAATTCACATTCTGGAAGTTTTTTGAGGTTATTTATATGAAGCGTGTTTCTCTTGCAGGTTTAGGAGCATTCGCTCTCATTACTACAGTTCCATTTTTTGGACAAATTCCGGGAATCGCAAATGTATGGCATTCAGAAAGTGCTGTTGCTCAGAATATAAAAACTCAAGGGCAAATTCAATTGCGTTTAGAAGCAGAAAAGCAAGTGGTGGCACAAGATCAACAGGGTAAGCAAAGCCAGAAATGGGAACCTTTGAAAGGTCAAGTTGTGGTGCGACCAGGAGATGTATTGCGATATACCTTGAGTGGCGAAAATAAGAGCGATCGCCCAGTGAAAAATTTGATTTTTAATCAACCTATTCCTAAAGGAATGGTCTACGTGCTGAATTCTACCAATGTCGCCAAAAATGCCAAAGTTATTTACAGCATTGATGGTGGGCGTAGCTTTGTTGAAAATCCTACGGTTAAAGTTACTCTTCCTGGCGGCAAAGTGGAAACAAAACCAGCCCCAGCCATTGCTTACACTCATATCCGTTTGCAGATTCCGTCACTTGCAGCGAAGACAACAGTCAAGGCAACTTATCAAACCCAAGTGCGCTGATTAACACGCCGCCTTGCTGACTCGAAAAAGAACTGCAATCAAGAATATTTTCAGATTCCACTGGAAACGAGATTTTTAAAGGGTTTTAGCTTAATTGGATTTCCCCGAATAAATAAGTGCTTTTATTAACAACAAGCTTGACATTTCAGAGGAGATGTGGTAAGTGAACCGTCCTCAAAACCAAAAGCAAATTACTTCTAGCGGTAGCTGGTGGCGACGGTTAACAGCTACTGTTCTTCTGGGAAGTTTTTTGCATACTACTATATCTATGCCAGCGATCGCGCAACAGACTAAGAATCTGGTTGCGTCTTTGCCATTAATAAATCAAGCTACTTATACTTATACAGATTCTGCTAGCAACGATCAATATCAAGGAAGTTCTGAGCAAATCAATGTTAGTCCTATCCCCTTACTCGATCCATTAGGACGGATTTTAGGTTGCGCTGGGACAATTTTACCTGACTATACAGGTTTTTCAGTTGGGGTCTACGAACCTAACTCTAGCGACCCAACGGGGACAGAATTGGGCAGTTTGGTTGCTTTGACCCGAACAGAGTTACCAGATATTCCTAATAACAACGTTCCTGGTGGGAAATCGCCGAATACTGAGAATAGTAATCCCTACTTCGTTACGAATAACCCTGCGGGTGTCTACAATTTCCTACTCGATCCGAATAAGGGTCAAACCGCTCCAGGTAAAACCTACATTTTTGTAGTTAATCCACCACCAAATTCTATCTATAAACAGCGACGGGTCAAGATTGAAATCCTTGATAGCACTGGTACACAAGGTAATAATGTCGTGCGATATGTGGCCAGTTCTCTAGATGGTCAACCAATCAGTATTACGGGTGAAACCAGAGTAGAGCAAACAGTTGTTTTAGTTCCCAACGCAGAAACGGTGGGACTGGATTTATTAGCCTTTGAATTCACTACAAATTTGTGTCAAGCCAATCAGTTACAGATTATCAAAACAGGCGATCGCGCTACTGCTGAACCTGGAGATACAGTAATCTACCGCCTGTCGGTAAAAAATCTCGCTGATGCTGGTTTAACTAATATATTTGTCACCGACAACCTACCTTTAGGATTCCAGTTTTTGCCGAAATCTGTGCGGGGAGAGTTGGATGGTCAACCAATCGCGATCGCTTCAGAACGCAACGGTAACACAGTGACATTCCGCACAGACGTAACAATTTCCCCAGAAAAAGTCTTGAATATTGCCTACGCTGCTCAATTAACAGCTGATGCACTGCGTGGTACTGGTCGCAACACTGCGATCGTTAATGCTCAACGAGCTGATAACCGTTTTAGTACTAAGGATGGCCCAGCAACCCACCAATTGAAAATTCGTCCAGGGATCGTTTCTGACTGTGGCACGATTATCGGTCGGGTGTTTATTGATAAAAACTTTGACGGGGAACAACAGCGTGGTGAACCTGGAGTACCCAATGCAGTGATTTTTCTGGAGGATGGAAACCGCATCACTACAGATCCTAATGGTTTGTTTTCCTTAGCTAATGCCTTACCTGGCTACCACACAGGTGTACTAGACCTTAGCAGTGTAGCGGGTTACACCCTAGCTCATAACGAAAAATTCCGCGAACGAAATAGCCAATCTCGCTTAGTGCATTTAGAGCCTGGTGGCTTAGTACGCATGAACTTTGCTGTCACCCCCACATTTCAGGAGCCAGTCAAGAAATGAAAACCAGACTGCACTGTATAACTATATTTAACCTGAGATTGATGGGGGCGATGCCAGTAGCTCTCTGCCTTGTTTTGTACCCGACAATTGTCAAAGCAGAAATCACTAGTGAAAACCTTCTTTTCCCTGATTCCCATTTGCAAGCCGATAAAAGTGTTGAAGATCGAGCGGATCGGAATAAAGTTGCTGAAAAAAGTATAGATTCAAATTCTCCCGATCTCTTGGGAAGTTCCGAGCAAGATTCTCCACCTCTTGAATTTGCCTCAACTCATAAAGCATCGGCTCCTGAAATTCCAGATATCCAGCCAAGTGAAACAGAAATAGACCCATTTCAACCAGAAACTTCTATTGATTTGTCCAGTGGCTCACGCAAAATAGTAGGAATCAAGAACGACGGAAGTAAAGATACTGAGACACTGTTTCATGCTTCTCCAACGGAAATACAACCATTTCAACCAGCAACTTATGTAGATTTGCCTAGAGGCTTAGGCAAAATTGCTGGAGTAGAGGACGCGGGGACAAAGGGACAAGAAGTAAATGAAAATCTTCCTGTGTCCCCCACTGTCCCTATCTCTACAGCAATCAAAATCCTGACTCCGACGGCTGACAGTGTTGTAGATGTCCAAGCTAGCACGGTGGTTGTGCAGTTTCCTGCTGGTAGTCAAGTAGAATTGCGGGTAAATGGTGCGTTGGTAGACCCTTCTTTAGTAGGACGGACGGAAACTGATGCTACCACCAATTTAGTAACGCAGACATGGTATGGTGTCTCGTTAAAAGAAGGTACAAACACCATCTCTGCACAGGTTGTTGGGGGAACAGAACCCCCTATAACAGTGCAAGTTGCAGTGCGGGGAGCGCCGCAGCAATTAACTTTAGAAACAGTTGAGTCTCGTATCCCGGCGGATGGGCGTTCTACGGCTACAATCCGGGGTCAACTCACCGATGCAAGTGGCAATCGCTCGAATCGTGATGCTGTTGTCACCCTCATACCCTCTGCTGGGGAGTTGATCGGGAAAGACTTTAAACCCGATGAACCCGGATTTCAAGTGGAGGCGAAAGCGGGGCAATTTACAGCGACGTTGCGATCGCAGCTAAAAGCCGAAACTGTCACAATTCGCGCGATCGCTAATGATTTAGAAGCCTTTACTCAACTACAATTTGAAACGGCACTGCGTCCGAGTTTAGTTACTGGAGTCATAGATTTACGTTTGGGAGCTAGAGGTACAAATTATTACGGCAGTTTCCGTGATTTCCTCCCTCCTGACAAAAACAATGGAACCCAATTAGATTTCCATTCAGCGATATTTGCCACTGGTGCGATCGGGGAATGGTTGTTTACAGGCGCATACAATAGTTCTCGTAGCCTCAATGAAGATTGCAACTGCGATAATCGCCTGTTTAGAACTTACCAATTCAGCGAGCAAAACTATCCTGTCTACGGCGATAGCTCGAAAGTTGATGTAGTCGCTCCTTCCATTGACAGTGTATTTTTGCGTTTTGAGCGTTCAGCTCGTACCCCCGGCTCCGATCCTGATTATGCAATGTGGGGTGACTATAACACAGAAGAATTTGCGCGGCGATCGCAGCAATTTACTTCTATCACCCGTCAACTCCACGGTTTTAAAGCTAACTACAACTTAGGAAACCTCCAAATTACAGGTTTCTATGGCGACCACTTAGAAGGATTTCAACGGGATACTATTGCTCCTGATGGTACTAGTGGTTATTACTTCCTCTCTCGCAGACTACTACAAGCCGGTAGTGAAAATGTCTTTATCGAGTTAGAAGAACTCAATCGTCCTGGGACTGTATTAGAACGGAAACAACTTAACCGAGGCCCAGACTACGAAATCGACTACGATCGCGGTACTTTATTATTCCGCGAACCGATTCTTCGTACCGATATCGATCGAACCGGACAAGTGTTGGTACGTCGGATTGTTGTTAGCTATCAATATGACAGCGAAGACTCTGATGGGAACATCTATGCTGGTCGTTTGCAATATAATCTTTCCCGCAAACTTAATCAGGAAAGTTGGATAGGAGCAACTTACGTTCAAGAAAATCATGGGGTGCGCGACTTTCAACTCTACGGTGCAGATGCGCTGATTGCTTTAGGTGACAACGGTAAGTTAATCGCAGAATATGCCCATTCCACGAATGATTCTGATGTTGTGGGAAAAGTTAGAGGTGATGCCTACCGTTTAGAAGTTGAAGGAAAGATTGCTAATGGGATTCAAGGTCGTGCCTATTATCGCTTTGCTGATACGGGTTTTGCCAATAATGCCACTATCAGTTTTGTCCCAGGACAAACCCGTTATGGAGCGCAGGTTACAGCTAAACTCACCTCAACTACCAACGTCAGAGCGCAATACGATCGCGAAGACAATTTTGGGATTGCTCCCCAACCCCTAGACACCTTTGAAGAACTATTTGCACCGCGTTATGAGGCGATACCTGGTAGTAAGGTTAATAATTCCCTGACGACGATTTCTGCTGGGATTCAACAACGTCTGGGTAGCGCCACTATCGATCTGGATTGGATTCACCGTCGTCTGGAAGACCGTATCCCCGACAGTACCCTAAGTAGTAATTCCGATCAACTGCGATCGCGTTTTTCAGTTCCTCTAGCTAAAAACCTGACTTTCCAAGCCCAAAATGAACTCAGCTTATCTTCCCAAAAAAATGCTATTTACCCAGACCGTACCATTTTGGGGTTGAATTGGGCGGTAATTCCTGGTGTCAGCGTCAGTTTGGCCCAACAGTATTACAGTAGCGGTCAATATTCGGGTAATTCCATCACCAGCTTGAGTGTCAACGGCGAACACAAACTCGGATCGGATACTACCTTGACTGGTCGTTACTCAATTTTGGGTGGTGCTAACGAAATGACTACTCAAGGAGCAATTGGGATAAATAACCGTTGGACTATTGCTTCTGGATTACGGCTGAACGTTGCTTACGAACACGTATTTGGCAACTTCTTCGGACGCACTTTAGCTGGTCAACAATATGCCCAACCTTACGCCTTTGGTCAAGCTGCATCTGCGATCGGATTTGATGGTGGCGATAGCTACAGTGTGGGGCTGGAATACAGTGATAATCCGCAGTTTCAAGCTAGCGTCCGTTACGAACATCGTTCCTCTTCTGGTGGTAGTAATACAGTAATTACCGCAGGTGCTGCGGGTAAAATTTCTCCGGCTCTCACAGCTTTAGTACGTTATCAACAAGCCGGTTCTTCCAATCAAAAGCTTTCAGGATTGGGAGATACTGCTAACCTCAAGTTGGGTTTAGCCTACCGCGACCCCAATAGCGATAAATTTAATGCTTTATTGCGTTATGAATATCGCCAAAATCCATCAACCATCCCTGACACTATCCTGTTAGGAAGTGGTACGGGTTCTCAAGACCATACCTTTGCTTTAGAAGCGATTTACGCTCCTAACTGGCAATGGGAATTCTACGGGAAGTATGCGTTGCGTAACAGTACCTCTTACATAGCTAACGATTTAGCCGGTACTAGCACAGTAAATCTGGCCCAAGTACGCGCTACCTATCGTTTGGGATATAGCTGGGATTTGGTGGGTGAGGCTCGTGTAATTAGTCAGTCTAGCTATAGTGAGACAGGCTTTGTTCTGGAAACAGGCTACTACCTCACGCCTAACCTGCGCGTTTCGGCTGGTTACGTTTTTGGGAAAGTTGATGACCGGGATTTTTCTGGCACACGTTCTGCGGGAGGCGCGTACTTAGGCTTTACGGTTAAGCTCAACGAATTGTTTGACGGCTTTGGACAACAAAAACCTGTAGCGCGCCAACCACAAGAATCAGCGATGAAAACTTTGGTAGGTAAACTCAAGGCTGCAATGAGGGGGATGCAAAAGCGTGAAATATAAAAGGGTTATTTGATGTAAAGACGTTGAATGAACCTCTGTTACGAATTTAACCCTTTCTTGTGGGAATACTATTGTCGTAACTATTTTTATCCGCTTTGAATCTAGTGCAAAAACGTTTCGATTTTCATTCTGGTATTTGTATATTTATAAACTCAATATCATTACTTACATATTATGTATTTTTATTGGAACTAAATAATGAAATCTTTATTTAAGAAATTAAGAGCGATCGCCACAGTAAATATTGATGACAATGATAAATTTTCTCTGACTGCGGACAACCCAGTAAAAAAAACTATGGAAAAGTCATTAACAAGCAGCCGCCAAAAACGATGGCTCAGTAGCTTGGGCTTTTTTTTATGTATTTTAGGGAATAGTATCCAACCTAGCTGGGCTGAAGGCAGCAAAGAGTTAGTTTCTGATGGCGGATACAGACCTTACCTGGAATGGTCAGATTTACTACTGGCAGGTATTGTTCGGAAAACCATACTCAAAGTTTATGTTCAACAAGGAGAAACAGTTAATCTTGGCTCTAGTGTGATTACTAGTTTTTCAGACCCACAAGATATTGTTTACCGCAGTCCCTTTAGTAGTCAAAATGGCTCTTGTGATGTTCTAACGAATGGCTTTGGTCTGATTAACACTGTTGTCAAAGAAACGGCCGGCCCTTTGCCTAATACCAATGGCTATACCCCTTGTACTTTCGTCGCTACAGAAACAGGTATTTACGAAGTTGAGTTTCATTCTCCAGATACAAGTGGTGCAAATAATCCGCCACCAAGAACGACAACGGCGGCATTTCCTACAGATATTAACCAACGTTCGGGGGTAGCTGCTTGGGATATCACAGTTCGAGATAGTAACGGTGTTGCCAAAAAAGGGCGAGTATTTACTAGCTATATTGCTATGAATATGGGGGCAAATGCCAGTGGTGGTACTCCCGTAGGACTCAACTCTAAGCTTTATATTCAAACCAAAGATGGGTATCGTTACGAAACTGACATGAATGGAGTCGATCCTTTTGGCTTCATCTTTTTTGCTAATAACCGGGGATATATTGACACAACAAATAACAGCACTCTTTATCATTCTGCTGGCGGTGCTAGTAATAATAGTTTGATCTTTCCCGGCAATGTGCAAGTTCAAAATCCAAATGTTTCTGATACTACAACAGACATTACCCACCTAGTTTTCTTCAATCGACCCGACACGGCAACTCTCAATTCTTTGAGTATTCCTATTGCCGCGACGATTCCCACAGTACCGACTTCGTTCAAATTCACTGGGGGTAATGGAGGTAGTGGGAACCAAACTTCTGTGGGTGTGGGAGGCAATTTTAGTTTCAATGCTGCCTCAACTGGTAGCTATCAAATAATTATTGACACCAACAATGATGGCATTTTTGACCCTAGTAGCGATAGAGTAATACAAAATGTGCTGTCTGTCGGATCAAATGTGGTGCTTTGGGATGGGAAGAATGCAAGTGGGGTAAATCTCCAACCTCTACCAGGAAATGCAGCATACAATGCCATAATCACAACGCGATCGGGTGAATATCACTTTCCCATGTTGGATGCTGAAAATAATCCACTGGGGTTTAAAATCACAATGGAAAACCCTCCTGCTGCTTTTCCTAACCTTGTAGATCAAAATGGACAGCAGATTGGATCGACTACCGTTTATTACAACGACAACAACTATACTACCGCTAACGGCACGGCGATTAACTTAAATGGTACGGGAGCTACTAATCCGCGTAATGCTGCTAGAGGGATCAATAGTGCGACGGGAGAGCATGAATTTAGTAGTAATTATGGTGACTTTAAGGGAATCGATACTTGGACATATTTCCCCAGTCAAGCAATCCTTACTCCCTTGGTCATTACTACTAACACTCAAGCAAATGTTATAGGAACTAAATCTGTTCGCTTCCTCGCAGACAATGATACTAGTGGAACAGTGACTGTAGGCGATCGCATCGAATATACCATCACTTACTCCAACCTAAATCCAGGTAATAGCAATGCAATTAACTTTGCCATTAACGACTTATTATCCTCACAATTAACCTTTGTGAGTGCAGTGATTACTGCTGCAACTTCAGGGAATAACATTACACTCAATCCCAGTTACAACGGTGCTAGTGTTGTTGCTGTGACAAATTCTGGAATTCTCCGTGTAAATGATACGATTACCATTAAAATTACTGCCACAATTAATAATGCCAATAGCGGTAATCCAATTAGTAACCAAGCAAATGCTACTTTTAACACACCTGATAATCCTACAGGAACTGTTGGTACAGTGTTCACAGATGCAGACTCTGCTGGTGCTACCAATAATCCACCTACTCTTGGTAATTCGTTCTTACAAATTACTGATAATGGTGTAAATATCGGTAATAATCCTGCCAGTACGGCAGATGATGACCCCACTTTATTTACAGTATTAAATACTGTTAGTTCTAATCCTAAATTGCTGTTAATTAAACGCATTACCCGCCTCAATAACCAAGATTTAACTAATATTGTGGATGGTCGCAGTGACGTTGCTACTAATGCCAGTAACTATGTACCAGAACCTTATGCTACTGATGATAGCGATCCTAAATGGCCTGCTGGCTACTTGCGAGGATTAATTAATGCTGGCACTGTCAAACCGGGAGATGAATTGGAATACACTATATATTTCCTTTCCAATGGTCTTGGTAATGCAACTAATGTAAAATTCTGTGACTTAGTTCCGACTAATGTTAATTTTATTCCTACTGCTTTTAATGGTATGACTCCTAGCGATGGTGGCTTACCAGGAGCAGATCGAGGAATTGCCCTAGCTATTGGTTCTACTACACCTACCCTTTATCTCACTAATGTAGGAGATAGCGATCGCGGACATTTTTATACAGTTAATGAAGCAGGTACACCATCATACTGTGGTACTAACACCAATGGGGCAGTAGTGGTCAATATTACAGTCCCAAGTTTTCCCAATCTACCCGCAGCTACTGGATCTGGCACACCAGCGAATTCTTATGGTTTTGTTCGCTTCCGCGCTAAGGTGAAATAGTTTTAACCACGGCTAACTAGTGGAATTAAGGCCATTAGGAAAGTTCCGGCTGTTCGGTAACAAAGCGATCGCAGTTTTGTAAAAATATCTTTTGAATAATCCGAAAAGCAATAACTTCAGTTTGGAGATTCAGCATATACCTACAAATAAGTCATGGTAAATATGAATCTAAAACTGAGATTTAAACCAGTTTCTCACAGTTGGGTTGCTCTACATCCAAAGCCTAAAGGGGTAATTCAATTTATTGCTGGGGCTTTCTTTGGTACATTTGGCCCTATGCTTTTTTATCGTTATCTGCTTCAATCTCTATTTGAGCAAGGATATACAATTATTCTTTTGCCGTTTAATTTTACTTTTAACCATTATCTAGAAGCTGGTTTTCTCATGAGAGAACAGTATGAAATTCTGCCAGAGCTTGTGAAAATGGCAAGTGTTGCAGAATATGATTATGAAGCTTATCTAGATGATAAAAACTTTTCTTGGATTGGACATAGCCTTGGCTGTAAATATATCTCGCTGTTAGAAGGATTTACTGCTCTACCTCCAGATGCTCAAGATAGAGAGCAGTTTATTCGGAAGCTACTATTTAAAACTTCCGATGAATCACAGATAGAAAGTGTGATTGCAGACATTAACATTCTCTTTGATGAACTAACGCGAAAAAGGGATGAAGTTAAAAAATTAATTTACACTTATGTACATAAGAATATCAACATTAACAGTGTCTTCATTAAAGGACAGGTTTCTATCCTATTAGCACCTGCTATTGCTGACACAGGGAGCGCAATTCGTCCTCAATTTTTAGCGGATATCATCGACAATCTTGGTTGGGGTGTGAAACCAACTGTTGAAGAAACTCATTATTTAATCAAGGATAGTGGGCTATTTAATATCATGGGTTTAGTCTGTTTCAAATCAGACAATATTGCTAAATCAACCTGTAAATGGTTTACTAATATTCTGCAAAAGCCACCGCAAAATTTTCGCAACACTGTAGCAGGTGGACATTTAAGACCTTTAGGTATTCAGCTAACTAAATATGTCGTTAATCTTTTTGATAAACCATTAATTGAATCAGTTCAAGAGCGAAACAAAGCATTTGAGCATAACGTAATTCAATTGCTTGAAGAATTGAAAGAAAAATCAAGATAATGGGCATTGGGCATTGGGCATGGGGCATTGGAAAGAGGACTTGGAGACAAGGAGAATTGGGGACAAGGGGAAAGACTTGTTGTAAGTTCTAAACTTTTGTCACCTTGTCACCTTGTCCCCTTGTCCCCTTGTCCCCTTGCTTCCCCTGCTCCCCTGCTCCCTACTGCTTAACCCTTTTTCATGACAATCCCAACTCTTCTGGAAAACCGAGCATGATATTTAGGTTTTGGACTGCGGCTCCTGATGCGCCTTTACCCAGGTTGTCAAGACGAGCAACTAGCAAGACTTCTTTGGTGGTGTCATTGGCGAATACAAAAACCTGAACAATATTAGTCCCGTTCAGTGCAATCGCATCCAGAAATGTTCCATCTCTGAGCAGTGTAGAATCTTGGAATGGAGCAACCTGTACGAATTTTTCACTTTGGTAGTAGTCAGCGATCGCTTCATAGATAACTTTACCTGATGGTGGATTATCCAAAGTTGCCAGTGGTAAAGGTATCTGTACTAGCATCCCCTGCTCAAAATCTCCCACAGCTGGTACGAACAGCGGCGGTGATGCTAGCCCTGAATACTCATGCATTTCTTTGACGTGCTTATGCCCAAACTGCAAACCGTAGATTCCATAAGGATAGAGTGATTCTGCTCCGGCTTGCTGCTCGTGGAAGCTATGATACTGTTTAATCAGATTCTTTCCGCCACCAGAGTAACCTGACACTGCATTAACGGTGATGGGAAAGTTATTGTTCAGGAGTCCTTTAGCAATTAACGGACGGATACAAGCTAAAAATCCTGTGGGATAACAGCCCGGATTGCTGACAAACTGCGCGCTGGCGATTTTCTCTCGCTGTCCTGGATTTAGTTCAGGGAAACCATATACCCAGTCTTTAGCTGTGCGATGGGCACTACTAGCATCAAGGATCTTAACCCTATTATTACTGACTAAGCTAACAGCTTCACGAGCCGCATCATCAGGCAGGCAGAGAATGATAACATCAACAGCATTGATTAGTTTGGTTCGCTCATTTGCATCTTTACGTTTAGATGCTTCAATGCTAACTAACTCGATATCATCCCGTTGGTTCAGGCGTGAGTATATTTGTAAGCCTGTGGTTCCTGATTCCCCATCAATGAAAATCTTCGGTTTAGTAGTCATGCGCTTCTTATTATGTGAGAGTGATATTTTGACAAAGTAAGAGTTATTTTAACGATCGATTTTTGAATGAAATTAACCTGCTTTCACCATCTACACCAAAAAGCTCAGAATTAGTTCGATAGGAGGAAGAGAATAATCCATTAAATCAATTGTGACTGTTTGACCCTCTAGTTTCAGAAATCGCCATTGGGTTCCACTGCTTACAGTACCGTAAACTGCTGTTAAGGGTTGTTCTCTTGCTTGGTTGAATCGCTGTGCAGCTACCATTTCTGCAATGCATTGTCCCAATCCAGATTTTAAATCTGATTTTTTCGCTTCAACTATGACAATTGCAGGTGCTTCCACCGTTAATTGTTCAGGTGAACGGCAAAGTAGGAAGTTACATACATCGTTGAGTCCAATACTCGGATCAACGTTAAACTCTTCTCCTGAAAATACGCTAATTGTCGAATTAAAGATGCGTCGCACTTCCAGTAAGATAGGATTAATTATCGCCTCTGAACGAGCTTTTTCTGTATCTACTGCGATCGCCCACGGTAGATCCTCTAAAATACCTTGCAGTCTGAAGCTTGGAGTAATGGGTTCAATCGAGTCTGGGAAAAAGCGGACTCCTTCGACAGTACTCAGATGAAAATCTTGTTTCACTCGGTCAATGTTAAATTGACTGTAGGGCATGATAAATCAATACTCCATCCATTTGCTTGATTGTAATAGTATTTGTTCCTTCGCCTTCCCCGTTTCAGGATATGGATTTCGCTTTAACTCGTTTTTGGATTGGCTACTCCTCCCAAGCTAGAGTACGTTTCACTGCTTTTTGCCAAGTACCAAATTTGGACAAAGAGAAATCACTCTTCGGCTCAAACACACGCTCAATTTGCCGTTGTTCCACTAGTGTTTCATAGCTCTGCCAAAATCCTACAGCTAAACCTGCCGCAAATGCTGCACCCTGAACGGTCGTATCGCGCATTATTGGGCGTTCAACTGGAATACTTAACACATCAGCTTGGAACTGCATCAAAAAATTATTCTCGCAAGCACCACCATCTACGGTTAATCGCCCAACTGGAGTACTACTAGATGCGTTAATCGCTTGCACCACTTCCAGAACTTGATAAGCGATCGCTTCCAGCACGGCGCGAACTAGATGCTCTGGTTGTACACTGGCGGTAATGCCGAAAAAAGCTCCCCTGGCGCTCATATCCCAATAAGGTGCGCCTAGTCCACTAAATGCTGGCACAAAATAGACTCCGCCATTATCTTTTACCTGATTGGCCATTGCTTCAGTTTCAGCAGCAGTTTTAATCAACTTTAGGCGATCGCGCAACCATTGAATACAAGCACCACTGGTAAACATACTACCTTCTAGGGCATAGCCGACATTTAATGTATCGCTGGTATTTGCTTGTGTCCAAGCCACTGTCGAAATAAGTTGATGGTGCGATCGCACAATTTGAGCGTCTGTGTGAGCTACTAAAAAGCTACCAGTACCGTAAGTACATTTTACCAAACCGGGGCGATCGCAGCCATGACCAAATAGAGCCGCTTGCTGATCTCCCAAAATGGCCGCGATCGGAATTTCCGCACCCAACAAAGTCGCATCAGTAACTCCAAATACTCCCAAACTCGGCTGAATCTGGGGCAAAATATGCGCTGGAATTTGAAACAGATCCAGTAAAATTTCATCCCACTCACAGGTTTTGAGATTCATCAACATTGTCCGGCTGGCGTTGCTGTGGTCAGTGGCGTGGACTTTTCCACCTGTGAGATTCCACAACACCCAGCTATCAATAGTACCTGCTAAGACATTGTTTATATCGATATCAGTACAATTATCTAATAGCCATCTAAGCTTGGTAGCAGAAAAGTAGGCATCAATGATTAATCCGGTGCGATCGTAAATTTCATCAGCGTAGCCTTGTTCTTGTAACTGGTGGCAAAGGGGAGCAGTGCGGCGATCTTGCCAGACGATCGCTTTATGGAGTGGTTTCCCAGTAGTTTTGTCCCAAATCAAACAGGTTTCGCGCTGTACAGTTAGTCCCAAGGCTGCGATCGCTGATGGTACAATCTGGGCATTTGCAATTGCGGTTTGCATTACCCAACAGGTATCTTCCCAGATTTGTTGAGGGTCATGTTCTAACCATCCTGGCTGAGGATAATACTGAGTTAATTCTTTATATGCCTGCCCAACAAGCTTGCCGTCTGCGTCAAATACAAAGGCGCGGTTGCCTGTCGTACCTAAATCCAGTGCTAAGATATAGCCCGATGATAGAGTTTTTTTGCCAAGTGTGTGCATAACCGCTTTTAATGTTGCGTAGGCGTAGCCCAACCTAGACATTGCGATTTTAGCAATACGCCTTCAATCACATATACATTATTTTGGGTACATTTTGAATTTCCTGTTTGGATAGCGTTACGTCTCTGTAAGTTTAAAAAACTACAGGTTTATGCAAATTTGTACTTAGCACAATGGGTATTGATGTCCGTCTCAAATCCCAGACCTTCACAACATTACAAGACGCTGTGCATTTGAATTATGTCTAAGTAAGTATATTGGCACAGTAAATAATTATCAAAATGCTGCTTTCAAAGGAATATTAGACACAAATTCATAGAAGTTTTAGAATTAAATTTATGTGGCAATATACAAAGTGTCACCTTATTCAAGTTTGATTATGATACTCATGTTTTATATTTTGCATATAAAAATTACTAGTAAACCAATACGGTTCACCAAGATGTGAAAAATCATCATAAAAACACAAATCGCCATCTTCACAAAAGATTAATTATTAGACCTCTTACAAAAATCCTTTAATCACCTCTCCTCTTATGAAGGAGAGGGGGCAAGATTTTAAGTTTCCCCCTAATATATCGGGGGATTAAGGGAGGTCTATTCGACTTATGCAAGAGGTCTATTGTAGAGACGGCGATTCATTGCTTCTCTTGCCTTAACTAATAGTATTGATAGTAAACCTGGTGAATATAGATTTTATTACAATTAATTATCCTAACTCGATCTAAAAACTATGGATTTAAAAGTTAAAACCATCAAAATATAACAAAGTCTCCCCATGTTAAAAGCTAACCACAATCAAAATGCACTACTAGCTCTGTTGTTACTTGTGCCAGTTCCAAGCATTGGTATTGCAACTCAGCTATATATACTCCCTGGCTTCCAAGGACATTTAGTAGCTTTATTAGCTAAAATCTGGTTATTGCTAATACCCATTATTTGGTTGTTATTTGTTGATAAAGAGAATTTAAAATTTGAATATCCTAAAAGACGCGATTTATTCGCTGGAGTTGGATTAGGGCTATTAATGCTAGGCATCATTTTGATTGTTTATTGGCTGCTGGGCGCAAAATGGATAGATGTTGAATATGTTCGCGATCGCGCAACACAAGTTGGATTGAACAGTTTTGTAATTTACTTAGTAGGTGCAGTGTATTGGATATTTGTTAACTCTTTACTTGAGGAATTTGTCTGGCGTTGGTTTGTTTATCGTAAATGTGAAATTTTGGTATCAAGTCCTTTAGCTGTAGTACTGTCTGCACTATTTTTTACGATTCATCATGTTGTTGGTTTAGCAGCTTACTTTGACTGGCGTGCGACAACATTATGCTCATTGGGAGTGTTTATAGCAGGGGCGGTTTGGTCATGGTGCTACTTAAATTATTGCTCGATTTGGCCTGGATACATCAGCCATATTTTTGCAGATATAGCAATTTTCCTGATTGGCTGGCAACTGATTTTTGCTTAAGAAAAATGTAATCAATCAACATTTCTCAAGATAATATGTTTTTTTAAGTCGAAACTGATTCTACCTTCTTCTTGTAATTTCCCCATCAATCGTGTAATTGTTACTCTAGTGGTACAGCAGGCGCTAGCAATATCTTCGTGAGTAAAGCGAACATTTAGGCGAGTTCCCTCTGGTATAGTTTCACCCACTTCTCGTTTCAAAAGTTGTAATAGATGCTGTAAGCGATCTTGTACTCGCCGTCTACCAGAAATAGCTAAAAAAGATTCTGTTTGCTGTAATCGCTGCTTAATTTTTGGTAGAAGTGTATGGCTTAGTGTTGCAGAAGCTGATACTTCTGCTACATAAATTGACACTAACTCAACATCAGCAAGCGCTGTTGCTTGGTAAATGTCTAAAGATGTCAAACTAGAACCAAAAACCATTCCTGGTGTTGCCAATCCAATCAGCACTTCTTCACCCGTTTCACAGTAGGTACTGAGTTTAACCAAACCCTGAGAAACATACCAAATTGCTAATGGGTTGAGGGGAATAGTTTCTCCTTTATCATATTTATGTAGGGGGCGATTGTTGAAAATGTCATTCTTGTCTTTAACTTTTACTGATTCTAATTGCTGACGCTGGGTTATATTACGCACCATCCAGCGCAGAGAAATTGCCTTACCCTGCTGATTGCGGACAACTGTTACTGTCAAAGCTGCATAAAATAACTCGCCATAACGTTGTTGCAAACGTACCAATAACTCTTGAACTTTGTCTGATTGCGATAGCTGTATCAGTTCGTTGCGAACTTGCTGACGTTCTTCTAGAAGGACAAAGTTAACTATTGGTTTTCCCAGTAAAAAATGCTTGGAAACATTCAACAACTTAGCTGCGGTGAGGTTAGCTTCTTGGATGATTCCTTCTGTATTAGTCACTAAATAGCCGTCTGGCGCTAACTCGAATAAATCTTGGTAGTAATGGCGCTCTGCTTCTAACCAATTCCGTGTTTTTATTAGTTCCTCGTTTTGCTGATAAAGTTCATCTGCCGCTAACTGTGCTACCTTTGAGGTATTATGGAGTTCCTTAAAAGCTTCCGGCAACAAATCAGGGGAAATCCAAGGTAATAAACTAGCAGTTTGGTATAAATCTGCTAAACGCTTGTGCAATATTTCTGTACGTTGGACAAATTTTTCTATGTTCACTTTAAATTCCCGCTATTTGCTTGCAAAAGTTAAGCAAAAAAACCTAGTAAGTAAATCTTTGAGAAAATTGCAGTATACTTAATTTTATTTAGTTATAAATTT
The DNA here is from genome assembly GCF_034530975.2 of Nostoc sp. DedQUE07. Lineage (NCBI taxonomy): Bacteria > Bacillati > Cyanobacteriota > Cyanophyceae > Nostocales > Nostocaceae > Nostoc > Nostoc sp. DedQUE07. Next base: position 61,834 of record NZ_JAVRCC020000005.1, read on the forward strand.
GATAGGTTGTAAATTGCAATTTTCACGTAATTGAAGTAATAAAGTTAGATTTATTTTGGGTTTTTAACAATTTTTATCATTATAGTCGCTACAAATGAGCCAGTTTTTAAATGACACATATACCATTCAACCTAAATGCTTAAAGTAAATTGAATCTAGCAAATTACAAAGCATCCACTTATATATTTATTTAGCCAAAATTTTACTGGCTTTTGTTAAGTATTACTTCTACCATTGGTGGTAAAATTCTGTTAACTTAGCTAAATACGAGTACCAAATCTGCCATCTAAGATTATGCTAATTTTTGACTAAACTGATAAGTAAGTCAAAATAATGACTAGCAAAGAGCAGATACTACACTCGGAAAACCCTACATTTCAACTTTAATTTTTGACTATTATTGTTGAATCCGCTTTGTCATTCCCCCAATAAATGATTTAGTGGTAATAATAATTGTTTCCATTTATTACTAAGAGGATGTTTGGAAAGCTATGTTTGTTATCCAAAGTATCTAATATCACCCCTAACCCCCCGATGTATTGGGGGGGGGAAATAGTCTCTTAAAGCCTCCTTTTATAAGGGGGGTTGGGGGGTAATGTCAAAATTTAATATGCTATACGACACTTTTCAAACATCCTCTAAGAATAACTGATAAGACTTTCCCCAACTTCCATCACAAGAATTAAGCAACTACTACCAAAGATATAGAATCTAAGTTAAGTTTGTGGGTGATTCTGAATACTTTGCCTATTAATAAAATTCATAACAAGATTCCCAACTTCTTTAAGAGGATGTTTTAAAAGTATTATTGCTAACACCAAAAGCTTAGAAATCTAAACCTTACTCCTTTGTAGGGGTTAGATTTCATGTCTACGCTAGGTACTTCTCCTTTAGCGAAGACCTTCCAATTTCTTTAAAAAGTTGGGAATCCAAGCCTTTCCATCTTCAAATTCATTATAAAACTATCTGACACGGGTAAGAGTAAAACTATTGAGAACAAGCAATGGTCGAACTTCTATATCTAGAATTGCAAAGATAAATATTAATAAGTTAAAAAGGTTTGTATAGCCAATCACATCTGAACTTAATAATTATCCGTCTCTTTAGTTAGAGGATAAATGAAGTAGTAAGCTGGTGTAATTTAACAATGCGTAACAGCTAATCAACGCGCAAGTTACAAGGAGTGATGAGTAAGGTGTCAATGCAATAAAATCTCATCACTCCTTTTTACTTACATCAGTTTATGAGCCAATAGGCTTGGGTTAGCCCCAAAAACCTTAAACTATGTAGTAGCGCTAGTAGGTTGGGTGGAGGCTTTGCCAAAGCCAACATTCTGATATATATTGGGTTGCGCTTTGCTCCACCCAACCTACCTTTAATGCACAATTTTTTTGCTTGCCACGCCACTACAATTTTTCTTAACTGAACTGTATTGGTTTATGAGCTACTAACGAATACCATCATTATCAATGGCGCTGTAACTGTCGCTAGGGAAAAGCCCCAACCAAGGGTCAGAACTAGGAGTTAAAAATAGTTGTCCGTATACTTGTTCATTGAGCGCTTCCACACTCCTTGTTTGCTTACCCTGCATAAACCATCGATGAATTTGGCTATGCAGCATATATTCATTTCTAACTGTATCTAAAGCCATTGTGGCTTCAAAATTTTTCACTATTATCGGCAAATTATCTTCTTGAGTGTTGGCAGATTGAGATTTTTTAGCTCTAATTAGAGAGATGCTGTTTCGATCTAGCTTGACATCGGCGGCATAAAGTTGAGCAATTTTGTCCCAAACTTTCTGGTCAGTAATTTCAGCTAAGGCGTTTTGATTCCGTTCAGCATCAGACTGGAGAGCAGTTAACATTGGCGTTTCAACTCTCATTTTAGAAACTGCTAGAGAGCTTGCTATTTCTGCTGTCGGTGGTTGACTGCGATTGCTCGGAATTTCTACCAACTTAGGAGGAGATTGGATACCCAGGCGGGATAAATCTGCAACCCATTGGCCTTGGATAGAATTTAAGCGATCGCTGTGGTATTTTCTTAAATAAGACTCGCGATCGCTTGGTGTAAGTTTACTATAATTTTTTACTGCTAATTCAGCCTGCTCTAGCTGACGCAAAAATGCTTTGGGACTATACAACCCTGGAATAGCATCGATTGGACGACCTGATGCATCCAATACATAATGAATGCTATTGCCTGTAATCGTTCGCTCCAACTTGCGTCCGTCACCAAAATCAATAGTTACTTTGGGTACAGGACGCACTGATTGCCAATGCAAAATGAAACGGTCTTGAAGCAGTTTAGAAATTTCCACATTCGGATACAGTGCTACCCTGAAGAACCTACTATTAGCACAACTCAAATCTTGATCCAGCCTACCCAATAACCGCAGAGATAGAATAGGTTTACCACTGGTTCTAGCAGCAGCTTTGGCTTGTTCTATATCAGTGTACCAATATAAACGAGAGGCGTAACAGTCCCGTTGTTGACAAAGTTCATCTAAAGCTAGCCGAAGCGCAGGGGAAGGTAGAACTGCTCCTGAAGAAGCGGTATTTAACGTATTAGCATGGGATTTAAGAAATACTTCTAACCCTTTTGGGCCCTGTTTCCGAAGTACAGAAACTTCTTGAGATAGCTTGGAGGTTTCAGCTACAGGAGTTTGAGCATCAGCTATCTGCACAAAACCGAAGCTGACTAGGATGAGTGCGAAAGGATATTTGCAGGCTCTAAATTTCATATATTTTCAGATATTTTCAAGAAAAATAGGGGGTGTGAATGAGGAGCATCCGGTTTTGGCAACAACAAATAGAAACAATTTGGTTGACACTCTTAACATTCCACTGTAAGCCAGAAATTTTAATCCTAGCGTTTACAGCAGTTTTGTAGATTTATTTCATTAAAACTTCAACGAAATAATTACGAGTTTGTCTGTATTTTTACTCATTTTTCATATCTATTTGTTATTTGAGAATAAGTGAAATCAATAAATGCGATCGCCAAAATAACATTATGTGTACACACAAGTCGAATTACCCCCCTTAATCCCCCCGATGTATTGGGGGGAAAAGAAATCTATCTAGTTCCCTCACGCCACGTGCTTCAAGTCGGGCATTGCCCGCCCAACGCAGTGGCTCCCCTTTATAAGGGGAGGGTTAGGGTGGGGTAAAACCTTGGGTTTTTCAGCTATTTCAGACTTGTGTGTACACAGTATCCTTTTAGACTACGCAGGGTACACAAGTACTAAAAATCTTATCGCTTAAAGAAAATTAACCGTTTTTATACGCAGATGAATATATTATCTGCGTATTTTTTATGAAAAAAAGATTCATCCCAATGTATATTTCCGCATTATTTTGGGAATCATAAATCGAGGAAGCATGATAAACCGCAAAATATGACTTCCTGAAATATCACGTAACTTTTAGAGGATAATTATGTCTAAACGCAAGTTGCCCAAAGGCCGTAGTGTTAGTTCAGTTGCTATAGAACCAGAAGTTGCGATCGCAATTCTTGGGTTGTTTTCTGCTGCGGCTGATGGTGAAGGTATTTCTTCCACAGAAGAATATGCTTTGAGTGAATTTCTCGGTCGGGTTGACTTATTTGAAGATTACTCTGAAGAAGACTTTGAAGAATTGACTGAAAAAGTCGTCAGCTTGATTGAAGAAGAAGAACCAGAAGATTTAATCGCCCAGTCTATCGAATCCTTACCCAATAGAAATTATCGCGAAGCTGCATACATCACAGCTATCTTAGTAGTAGGGATTGATGAAGAAGTACCCGAAAACGAACAAGATTATATTTCTGAACTTCAAGAAGCCTTAAATATTTCAGACGAACGCGCACAAGAACTCATAGACGCAGTGTTTGGAGAGGAAGAAGAGGAAGAGGAGTAATATTTATTGACTTGCAACCTCAGTCATCTACTATCTTTAATTTGAGGTTGCTAATTTAGAATATGAAATAATTTTGTTTGGGTTAAGTTGTTCAGATTCCCGGCTTCATGAAGAAGTTGGGAATTTTGCATTGTATCAAAAAAAACATTTGTCAGATAAAAGTAAAATATCCTTGAGCGATCGCCATTCAACTTTCACATCACGTTATCATCGGATCTTGGGGAATTTCCGTGCATAACTCGATAGCATCTATGACCGCCTCTCACTCCGAAACTCCATCTACCAAACCCGATGCAAGTACTTTTATTTCTGACCATCTACAGGTGGATCGCAGTAAGCTAAGTCAAATGTACTTGCATTATGTCGAGACGAAGGATAAATATCCTCACGCGGTATTGCTGTATCGGGTAGGAGATTTCTTTGAATGCTATTTCCAAGATGCAGTAAAAATAGCGCAAGAATTAGAATTAGTTCTCACTAGTAAGCAAGCTGGGGAACAGGGACGGGTGGCGATGTCTGGTGTTCCGCATCACGCTTGGGAACGCTACGCGACAATGCTGGTAGAAAAAGGCTACGCAGTAGTAATTTGCGACCAAGTTGAAGATGCTTCTGAAGCTGCTGGGAGATTGGTGCGGCGGGAAGTAACGCGCATTCTTACCCCCGGTACTTTGCTAGAAGAAGGAATGCTCAAATCCAGTCGCAATAATTACTTAGCAGCAGTAGTAATTGCCGCAAATCATTGGGGTTTAGCTTATGCAGACATCTCTACAGGTGAATTTCTCACGACTCAAGGTAGCGATTTAGAACATTTGACCCAAGAATTAATGCGCTTGCAACCTTCAGAGGTGTTAGTTCCGACAAATGCGCCCGATTTAGGTAGTTTGCTGCGTCCGGGAGAAACTTCGCCACATCTTCCTGAGTGTTTGCCACCATCATTTTGTTATAGTTTGCGATCGCAACTTCCCTTTTCCCAAGGTGAAGCTAGACCGAGATTATTGCAGAAATTTAAGGTGCGATCGCTCGAAGGACTCGGTTGCGATCATCTTCCTCTCGCCGTCCGTGCGGCTGGTGGTCTTCTGGAATACCTGGAAGATACTCAAAAAGAAAACCCTGTCACCCTTCAGAGACTCCGCAGCTACACTGTCACCGACTACCTAATTGTTGACAATCAAACCCGCCGTAACCTAGAAATTACCCAAACCGTTCGAGATGGCACTTTTCACGGTTCCCTACTTTGGGCGTTAGATAAAACTAGTACAGCAATGGGTGGGCGTGCTTTGCGGCGGTGGTTGTTGCAACCGCTACTTGATATTAAAGGCATTCGGGCACGACAAGATACCATCCAAGAATTGATGGAAAATACGCCCCTGCGTCAAGATTTGCGGCATTTATTAAGGCAAATTTACGATCTAGAACGACTTACAGGAAGGGCGGGTTCTGGTACAGCTAATGCTAGAGATTTAGTAGCTTTGGCAGATTCTCTCTCACGTTTACCGGAATTATCCAACTTAGTAGTTGAGACGCGTTCTCCATTTCTCAAAGCTTTGCAGAAAGTCCCAAGTGTGTTGGAAGAATTGGCACAAAAGTTACACGCACATCTTGTAGAGTCACCACCCATACTAATCAAGGAAGGTGGATTAATTCGCCCCAGTGTAAATCCCTTGTTGGATGAAAGAAAAGCGACTGTAGAAGCAGACCAGCAGTGGATTGCCAATTTGGAAGTTGATGAAAGAGCTAAAACAGGAATTTCCACACTGAAGGTAGGATTTAACAAAACCTTTGGTTATTACATCAGTATTTCTCGCACCAAAGCTGACCAAGTACCCGCTAACTATATCCGCAAGCAAACTCTGACTAATGAGGAACGTTATATCACCCCAGATTTGAAGGAACGAGAAGCCCGAATTTTGACGGCGCGGGATGATTTAAATCAGTTGGAATATGAGATTTTTACAGCATTGCGAGAAGAGGTAGCACAAGAGGCGGAAGTAATTCGCAATCTGTCTCGTGCAGTAGCGGCGGCGGATGTGTTGTGTGGTTTGGCTGAATTGGCGGTACATCAAGGTTACTGTCGTCCCGAAATATTGCCAGGGAGGGAGATAAATATTGTTGATGGTCGTCATCCGGTAGTGGAACAGTCTTTACCTGCGGGGTTCTTTGTGCCAAATTCAACGCAATTGGGTCAAGAGTCATTAGTCATTAGTCATTTGTCATTAGCAGATGAGCAAGAACAAATGACAAATGACATAGACGCGCTAGCGGCTTCGCGCAGGGTAGGACAAAAGACAAATGACAGTCCCGATTTAATTATTCTTACCGGGCCAAACGCCAGTGGCAAAAGTTGTTATTTGCGTCAGGTGGGATTGATTCAGTTAATGGCACAAATTGGTAGTTTTGTACCAGCAAGATTTACCAGATTGGGAATATGCGATCGCATTTTTACCCGTGTCGGTGCAGTAGATGATTTAGCAACTGGTCAATCTACCTTCATGGTAGAAATGAATGAAACGGCAAATATTCTCAATCATGCCACATCTAGATCGCTGGTACTGTTAGATGAAATTGGTCGCGGGACAGCAACATTTGATGGTCTTTCCATAGCTTGGGCGGTGGCAGAATATATAGCAGTGGATATTCGATCGCGCACAATTTTTGCCACCCATTACCACGAGTTAAATGAACTGGCTAGCATTATCCCGAATGTGGCTAACTATCAAGTGACAGTGAAAGAATTACCCGACCAAATTATCTTTTTGCACCAAGTTCAACCAGGAGGTGCTGATAAATCTTATGGAATTGAAGCGGGGAGATTGGCAGGTTTACCAGCCGTAGTTATTCAACGGGCAAAACAAGTCATGGGGCAAATTGAAAAACACAGTAAGATTGCAATGGGGCTGCAAAATCTTGATGGGTAAGCAAGTTTGTAGTAAGGACTTTAGTCCTTATTTTCTAAACACTAAAGTGCTTACTACAAATCGAAGTGTTAATTACTGCCGAAAAATTTCTACTTTTTGTAACACCACTTCTTGATTGGGACGATCTCTAGTTGTAGGCACATTAGCAATCTTGCTGACTATATCTAGACCTTGGACAACTTCACCAAAAACACTGTGATTGTTGTCAAGGTGAGGCGTTGGTGCTTCTGTAATGAACCATTGCGAACCATTAGTACCGCGTCCGGCATTAGCCATCGACAAGATACCTGCACGAGTGTGTCTCAATTCAGGATGAAACTCATCTTCAAATTGATATCCTGGGCCACCAGTACCCCATCGGCTAGCTGTATCTAGATAACGACTCAGAGGATCGCCACACTGAATCATAAAATCAGGGATGACCCGGTGAAAGCGAACTCCATCGTAAGCTGGAGTTCCCTTACCAGATGCATTAGTTTTAGGGTCTTTCCAGTCGATTGTTCCTGTTGCTAGACCGACAAAATTTTTGACAGTGTTGGGGGTTCGCTCTTCTTCCAAACGAACTACAATTTCACCCAAGGAAGTAATTAAACGAGCGTGCAGTGTTCCATCACCGGGAATATTAATTTCTGGAAAGTTCATTAGATATCCTATTTTAACCAGTGCCAGTATTTGAACTATACAAGTTTATCAGCATTCAAGTTACCGCCTTTAGACATGAAAAAAAACCTGAATTCAAGAAGCAGGAGGTCGAAGGCAGGAGGCAGGAGGCAGGAGGAACCCACCCTTATAGTGGGATTGAAGCAAGGACGCTTTATACTTTTCTGCTAGACGCTGCGCGAACGCGCTGCACGTCTCAGTATAATTCTTTCTTTAAACGTGGCTCTAAACCCAGAACTAAAGTTTTAATTGATACTCCTAACCTCCTGCCCCCTGCCTCCTAACTCCTGCCTTTTAGTAAGGAAACTTGAGCCAACAAATATTTTACTCAGGTAAATTTATCGCTGGATTCCGGCTAAAGAATCCTCTAGGGACTAGCTTAAAGCCAACTTCGTGAACAGGCATCACCGGCCAATCTTCCGATCGCGGAATATGAGTTACGCCCATTGTGTACCACAGTACGATATCTTCACCCATCAAGGCTTCATCGTCTGCAATATATTTTGGTAAACCCTGTTCGGGTTGAGTTTGGTTGGGATAATCGCCGCCAGCATAAAGTTCAGTAGGTTTATATTTTGTTACCCAGAGGTGATGAGTCGCAAATTCTGCCCTTTCCCGGATTTTTGAGCCTTCTACAGGGAAAAATATCGAGTTTCCACCAGGCATCAGCATATATCCAGGTGCAGCACCGAGAGCATTCTTTTTGTGTGCACTAACAATCATCCATTCTCGACTGCTTTTCATATCCAAATCGCGCACAGCAGCCGTTTCTTTGACTAGTGGGATTTCTGCAAGTGCGATCGCATTTCCTAAAGGATTTTTCTCATCCATCGGCAAAGCTTTCACATTCATTTCCATCACAGAGTTAGCCTGACCATCAACATCGAAATCTAGGCGATAATTGAAAAAGTGCTGATGATTTACTCCAAAGATATTCTGAGCAATTAACCGACCATAGGAATCATCATCAGATTGCTTTTGGGCAGCCGTTCCCTGCGCCAATACGATACCCGTTAATTCATTTTGGACTTCCAAAGTCCCATCTTGGTGAAAGATCCAATTGATGCTGTAATCATAGTTGTCAATGGCTACCGTCATCTTCATCACTAATTCTCGACTGCGACGGACATCATTACGCTGAGTATTATATTCATAGTGTTTCCACAGCATTCCGTTGTCGCGCTCGTAGATACCGATAACCTTTGGCATTTGATAAGGTTCTCCCTGCTCATTAGCAAATACAGCATTTAACAACAAGCCATTTTCGGGAATTTCTTTACCTAATTCCATCGTATTTGCTAGTAAACCTAAGTTGTATTCTCCAACATCAAAGGCATTTCTAAACGACCAAGTAGGCTGAGGATTGCCATAAGGTACTACCATTTCTGAGAGACTAGCGCGGTATAAAACTGGTCGAATATTTTCCCCGTCTTTGTGTGTCACTTGGTAGAGCATTAATCCATTGCGAGGATGCATTGAATAGCGAAACTTCCAACCTTGCCAGCTAATTTCATTGTCTTCGATCTGGAAACTTATACCATTCGGTTGGAGAATCTTCAATGCTTTCAGTGGTGAAAGTAATTTACCCAAAGATTTAGTATCATAATTCCAGTTTTCTTTAGAGAAAGGGACGTTTCCTCTATCAATAAAACTAGCAACTTTACCCGTGTTCAAATTGACTGTTGCTAAAACTCCTTCAATGGGACTACCGTAATAGTTCCAGCCTTTACCTTTGTAGTAAGATAAGCCGCGACAAAGACGATTACCTGTTGCTTCTTCCTGTTGGCTGAGAATTCCTGGTGCCCACCAACTGATTTTAACTCGCTCGAAATCAGTAATTCCCCGCTTTTGCATTGCTTTTTGCCATCGGGGATCGGCTTTAACTATTTGAGTTGCTAGTTCATATTCTGAATTAGCGATCGCAGGTTGAACGGACGGTATTTCTTTCCAAGAACTTAAGGTTTTGCTTCTCAGATCGACAATCCCTTCAAAGGTTTTGTTTTCTGAACGTTCATAGATTACCAAAAAAGCTTTTCGCCCAAAGACTTTACCAGGTGTAAAATTTAGAACTTCTTCTTTATCTGGTTCTTGTAAAGCAATAAGAGGAAAAGCTGCCATTTCGCTCAATTTTTTTTCTCTTTGGATGACAGAAACAGCTGTGCTAATTTCTACCTCAGTTAGTGAAGTGAGAGGATGGGAAATCGAAGGCTGTTGAGCCGTTAATGTTTCCATTAATCCGATTGAGAAAGAAATGACAACAATGATGGCAATAGTTAGCCATAAAAAACGCTTTAGCCGCTTAATCATCTTTTACATTTTTACAAAAGACTTATATTTATCTATTTCCAAACCTAAGATTGAAAACCGATAAATTAAGAGGCTAAAGCGAAATTAATGATAAGAAAATAACCCCACTCCGCAAGTGGCGCTACAGTGTACACACAAATCGAATTACCCCCCTTAATCCCCCCTTATAAAGGGGGAAACAAGAAAGAAATCTAGTTCCCTCACGCCACGTGCTTCAAGTCGGGCATTGCCCGCCCAACGCAGTGGCTCCCCTTTATAAGGGGAGGGTTAGGGTGGGGTAAAACCTTGGCTTTTTCAGCTATTTCAGACTTATGTGTACACCGTAGGCTTGTGGGGAGGGGAGCTAAAGCACAGCTTTGGCAGGGTGGGGTTTTGGGTATTATGCTTAATTACCTGGACATTATCTTACGCCGAAACTAAACGGCGTAAAGATTCAGCACGACGTTTAGCAATAGAGTTATTTGGAGCTAATTTGAGTGCTTCTTCGTAAGCTTGTAACGCCTGAGTAGTTAATTTTTTCTTCTCATAAGCGTGACCGAGATTATTGAATCCTGTCACGTAGTCTGGTTTAGATTTGAGAGCTTCTTTGTACTGACGAATTGCTAAGTCATATTGCTCTTGGGTAAAATAAATATAGCCGAGTCCGTTGTAAATGGGGGCGATATCTTCTTCTCCCTCATCTTCAGCAGCTTTGAGAGCTTTTTGAAATAGCGCGATCGCTGGAGAATACATTTTTTTTTCTGAATAAATACTGGCTAACTCATAATATTCTTGAGTCGTACCCTTTTCTTTCTCTAACTTCTTTCGCAACCTGGCAAAAGAGCCTTCAACCTTGCGAGTTTTGAAAATCTGGCGAAAAACACTCACGGCTGCAATTGTGAGTATCACCACCAAAATTGAGAGATAAACAACGGCTAGACTGTTATCCATTACTGCAAATACAAATATTATAAAGTTTGTTATTTGTCATTTGTCATTTGTCCTTTGTCATTTGTTATTCGTTTATGACTAATGACCAATGACCAATGACAAATGACCAATTTACGGTAAACCCCAATATTGAGACCGTTGCTGGAGCCAACCTTTTTCTAAATAACGAGCGATCGCTTGATTCACATTTCGTCTAAACTCATCGTACTGCAATCCCTTGGGCATGACTATAGATAAGGGTTCAGTTGATAACTTAGTTGGCAGTAACCGATATTGAGGATATTGTTGCACCCAACCGCTTAGAACACTAGCATCTGCGGCAAAGGCTATTGCGGCATTATTTTCTATTTGCTCTCGCGCTTCTTTATAGGAATCCACTCCTACTAACTCGGCGTTTGGTAGATAGTACCGCACTTTAGCAATGGTACTGGAGTTATTGAGTACGGCAATTTTTTGTTTTGCTAAATCGCTCAACTGCTGCACAAATGCATCTTTTGTAATTAATAGAGTGCCATCCAAATAGTAGGGAACACTGAAACTAACTATGCGGGCGCGTGACTCGGTTGCTGTGACTCTAGCGATCGCAAAATCAACTTTCTTGTCTAAGACTACAGAAAGGCGATCGCGATTCGCTACAGGTTGAAATTTTACAGCTTCGGCTTTACCAACCAAGTCAACTGCCAAACGCTTGGCCAAGTCAATTTCTAAACCTTGCAAATTCCCGTTGTCATCTTTAAATCCCAAGGGACGCAAGTTATCTTTCACGGCAACATTTAAATAGCCCCGTTGCTGAATTTCTGACATTTGGGCAGCAGATGCAGTTAATCCCGTCCCTACTAAAGAAAAGCAAAAAATCCAAAATATAGTGGCGGATAATACCAGATGTAACCGAGTAATTGTTTGCCGTCTGTTACATCTGTTATACATCCCTCACCACCTTTATCCTTTAGCTTGAAGTGCCAATTCAGCAACTTTGCCGAAACTAGCTGGATCGAGGACTGCCAATTGCGCCAACATCTTGCGATTTAGTTGGATATCAGCTTTTTTCAAGTTACCAATAAACTGGCTGTAACTCAAGCCGTGTTGCCTGGAAGCAGCATTGATGCGGGTGATCCAAAGGCGACGAAAATCGCGCTTTTTCTTTTTGCGATCGCGGTAGGCACTCCGTAGCGCCTTCATCACTTGTTGGTTGGCAGTTCTAAACAGAGTTGAATGGGAACCGCGAAAACCTTTAGCTAGTTTGAGAATTTTATTGCGGCGTTTGCGAGCTACATTACCGCGTTTTACCCGAGTCATAATTTATTTCCTAAAATACTTACAAATATGGGAGCATCAAGCGCACGTTAAGTTCATCGCGTTCGTGTACAAGCGCACTCTGACGCATACTACGCTTTTTATCAGAAGATTTGTGTTCTAAAAGGTGGCTTTTGAACGCTTTACGACGGACGATTTTGCCGGTACCGGTGGCACGGAATCGCTTTGCCGCAGCTTTACGAGTCTTTAGTTTAGGCATGGTCTAGCTTTGATTCGACACGATCCATTATTATATACTATTAAAATTGCTATAACTGCAATTAAATAAAGGATTTAGCCAACAGCGATCGCTGTAGACAAACTTAGCTTCACTTATGGATGAGGTCAATATAGTTGAATATGACCCACGTTGGGCGACTTTGTTTACAGAAGAAGCCGAGCGGATTTGGCAGGCACTAGGCAATGACTTAGTTGTAGAAATTGAACATATTGGTAGTACCGCAGTACCAGCAATGGCAGCCAAACCAGTTATTGACATTATGGTGGGAGTGCGTTCCTTGGTAAATGCAAAATCTGCTATTTTGGCTTTAGAATCCTTGGGATACGTTTATTGGCGTGAAAACCCGCGTCCTGGACAGATGTTTTTTGTTAAAGGAATGCCACCATACGGAAAGCAACGTACTCATCATGTTCACATAGTCGAGATTGACAGCGAATTTTGGGAGCGCAAGCTATTTTGCGACTATTTGAGAAAGCATCCTGAAGAGGCGAAACGCTACGAAGTTCTAAAACGCGACTTGGCGGCAACTTTTCCAAGCGATCGCGAAGCTTATACGAATGGTAAAAATGACTATATCCGTGCTGTGATGGTCAAAGCATGGAATGAGGATATGGGAAAAAACCAAAACCATTGATTATTTAACTTTTTTCAGTGGCGTTGGCTTTGGGATCTAAAATTATTTGCGAAGTGGATTTATTCACATGGTAAATCCAAGATTGCTCTTTAACGTTGACAATCACTTCCCAGCCTTCCACCGGGTCGTACTGCTGGGTGCAGACTTCGCCAAAGTTGAATTGACAGAGATTTCCAAAGGTTTTTGATGTAGTTTGAGTAATTTTTAAATCAGTAATTACCACTTCAGAACGGCTTGAGGCATCGCTCAAAATTGCATCTGCGATCGCCTTCGGCAATGTTTGTGAAGTACTCACTTTCGGATCTAAAATTCTTTGCTTTCCAGATTTATCTACATGGTAAGTCCACGAATCTTGGCGGACTTTGACAACTACTTCCCAGCCTTCAATGGGGTTGTATTCCCTAGTACAAACTTCTCCAAATTTGAACTCACAGGGATTACCAAAGGTTTTCGATGTGACTTGGGTAATCTCTAATTCGCGTTTACGTACACCGGAACGGAAGGATGCATCTTTTAAAATTTTATTAGCGATCGCTTTCGGTAACTCGTTTGCTTGGGATTGGGATACTTGAATGCCGTCTAGGTAAGGAATAGCACCAGCAGAAGTGTTTTCAATCAGTCCAAATCCACAAGATAGCAAGCTTGTCAACACCAGCGTCAAGAAAATTCCTCTGGGTGACTGGAAGGTACTTTTAATTACGGCAGATGCTTGGATGATGGATTTCATATATTATGTATTGATTGTTAAAAATTGAACAGATAATATTGCAATTGCAATCATAATTTGTTTGACGTTGCACTCTTAATTCAGTTTCTTTATAAGGAGTGGGGGAGCAGGGAAGCAGAGGAGCAGAGGAGCAGGGGAGAATAATTAATAACCAATGCCCAATGCCCAATGCCCCATGCCCCATCCTTTATACTTATTTACTCATTACCGCTAAATTCACCATACATTCAGGAAATTGGCGTTTTAATGCTGGAAACACCGGACAAGGCGCTTGTTCTTGTAAATTGTCTGGTTTACTCCAAGTAAAGGGGGCTTTCTGCGCCGCAGACATCCATAGCAGAAGCTTTGCTCGTGTCATGGCAACATAGAGTAAACGATACTCTTCAGATGTTTTCAAATTCTTTGCCACCTCCCATGCTTGACTAACATCCGGTATGATAGATTCTTCGTGGAGAGTAGCGCGAATTTGGGCGCGAGCTACTTCTGATAAGGTAAAATCGCCTAAAAATTGGCTTTGGGGAGGAACCCAAAATCTGCCAGGAATCAAGTTTTCGTGGAGAAAGGGAAGAAATACATAGTCCCAATCTAGCCCTTTAGCTTTGTGCATAGTGATAATTGTCAGTTGACCGCGACGGGTATAACGTTCTTCCGAATCCTCGGTTTCCACTGGTTCAAACCGTTCGGAACTAACAATTTCACTTAAAGCTGACAGCATTCCTCCCATCGAACTATTGCCAGCTATCTGCTGGTTTACCCGTTCTGCAAGTTTATCAGCAGTTGCCAATTCTGCTTGGTCATAATTTAAAGTCAGGGCGAGAAAGGAAATTAGCTGGTAAAGAGGCAATTCTAAACGAGCGCGGAGTAAGCTGCGACACATGCGAGCAGCTTTTTGTACTGTTTCTGGCTGGGGTGGTGCTAGGGGGCCAGGATACAAAAACTCTTCTGGCAGACTAGCAAGGGCGTTGAGGTCTTGGGTAGGAATTAATTGGCGCTGTACTAATGCTTCTAGGGCAGCTTTGAGGTAATCGGGGGAGTGGGGGCGATCGCAAAATTGCAATAATGCCAAAATCTCTTGAGGAACATGGGAACGGCGATCGCGTTCTCCGACATCGTAAAGTGTAATTTTATGCTCTTTGCACAGAGGTGTCAAAGCTTCTGCTAGCCATCGTCCTTGACGATTTTCTCGGACTAAAATCGCAGCACTATTTTTTGTTGGATCTTCACCAAATAACTCAATTACTCTTTGAGATAACAATTCAACGGTGTGATGAATATCGCGCGGTGTATAAAGTTCTAATCCTTGTCCTACGGGTGCGGGGTTAGCGTTAGCTTGCGGATCGCCAGCTTCCACAGGGCGAATTGTCTGTAAGCGAAATGGTACTTGTCGGTTGTCAGGAATCTGTTGTTTGTTGTTGGTTTTGGTTGTTGCTAACCACTGATTATTGATCCATTTGAGGGCAAAGTTAGCGGCTTCAATGATAATTCTAGTACTGCGACCAGCTCGATCCATCGTTGCCAATCGTTGGATGCGATCGCACTCTTCGCAAAATTGCCGGAAATAAATCGGATCGGCTGGAGTAAAGGTAGAGTTAATCGCCTGGTTAGGGTCGCCAACTCTGACTAAATTGAGTGGGGAGTACGTAGAGACGCGATTCATCGCGTCTGTATTCATCCCCTCATATTCTCGATTACTCGCCAAAATTTCTAACAACTGCGTCTGTAGAGGGCTAGAATCTTGGGCTTCGTCTTCAAAGACGGCGAATATTTGGTTTTGCTCGATGTGACGGGCACTGTCGTTTTCTAAAACGCGCAGTGCGGCTAAAATCATATCGTCGTAATCGATAAAATCACGCGATCGCATCAAGTTTTGATATTGCTCGTACAATCCCGCCGCTACACTCAAAATTGCATATTCATCTGTGGTTTGTTTACTCCACTCCCGCAACAATTCTGGCGATATTCCAGAACTTTTTGCTTCATGAATTACCGTATTAGCCAATTCTGGTAATACTTCTGTTCGCAGCACCGATTGACGACGCAACCTTTCTGTCTCTTCTCCATCAAATTGATGACCTTCCAATAACCGCAAATATGCATCTGGATTATTTACAATCCATTGTTCTACAGCAGTTCTGATAAAGCGGTGACTTTGGGTTGGTGTAATTAATATGACATTTTCTAACTGCAAACCCGACAAATCAGAATGGCGGTTGGCAATGTTCAACGCTAGACCGTGTAGGGTATAGACAAAAAATCCTGTTTGAGGTATAGATAAATCATCTCTTAAAAATTTACGAATCTTCGCTTTAATATTGGCAGCAGCAGAGCGAGTAAAAGTAACGACTACCAACTGACGGCGGGAAGATGAACGCTCATATTGACGGGCGATCGCGATTGCCGCCGCCGCCGCCATTCCAGTAGATTTGCCTGCACCAGGAACGGCTGAAATCGCCAAAGGCCCAGATTGCCAGTCAGCCATTTGCTGCTGTCCAGGGCGGAGACTGTTGCGGATTCTGAGAATCTTCTCCTGCAAAGAAGCAATAGGCGATCGCTCAGACAATTCTGAGTCGAGTAATTCTTGAATAATAGGAGCAGTAAATTTAGAGTCGGACATCTTAAATTATATATTTTAAATAGATATTGAATTTAATTCCCAAACCGCAGATATGAATAATCTTCGGTGATTCTTAATCTCAAATTACTAACAAAATACTCCACCGTTCTTGTTTTAACTGTTCTAGTAAACGATCTGGATCAAATGCGTGTATATATACTTAAATATTATGTCAACCCCCTGACTAAACATATAACACTTAGTTAATTTGTTTAGTTAGGGGATTGTTAAGAAAGTTAAACTAGTTCTTTGAGTTTACCGTTCTTCCACAGTTGATTCACTAAAGATAGCTACGTACAACCATCCTGCTAAAATAGCTCCCAAGATAGGAGCTATCCAGAACAGCCAGATTTGCGAAAAGAGTTCTACACCTGCAAATAGAGCAACTCCAGTACTACGGGCAGGATTAACCGAAGTATTGGTTACAGGAATACTAATCAGGTGAATTAAAGTGAGTCCAAAACCAATTGCCAGTGGTGCAAATCCTTTAGGAGCACGGCTATCAGTCACACCCAGAATAATTAGCAGAAACATGAAAGTCATCACAACTTCAGTAATCAGGCAAGCAAACAGCGTGTAACCACCTGGAGAATGAGTACCATAGCCGTTGGTAGCCAGTGGGTTGAAGCCAGTCAGCGTAAATCCAGTTTTGCCGCTAGCAATCAGGTAAATAATCCCCCCAGCAACAATTGCGCCGATCACTTGAGAGAGGATGTAAGGTAGTAAGTCAGACCCCGGAAAGCGCTTACCTGCCCATAGTCCAAACGAAACAGCTGGGTTGAAATGACCACCAGAAATATGACCAAAAGCATAAGCCCCTGTGAGGACAGTAAGCCCAAATGCCAGGGATACACCTACTAATCCAATACCCAATGGAAAAGAAGTATTCTCGCTGATTTTTGCAGCATCTTCTGTGTAGGCGGCGGCTAGAACAGCACTACCACAGCCACCTAAAACAAGCCAGAATGTGCCGATAAATTCGGCCAAACAACGTTTCGTAAGAGACATTTTCAGAAAACTCCTTGTTCAGCTACAAACGAGTAATAGCTATGTTGAATAATGCTTGAGTCATTCCTGTCAACAGGAAATCCATTCCGTTTGTTTGGTTATGAAACTAAATCGAAAAAATAGTAATTTTTTTTCCTCAATAATTGTGGTCATAAAATATGAAGATACTGGAAAAGCTAAAATCCCAAAATAATGCTTAATAAATTAAGCATTTTGCTCTCATAATATAAAACTCATATTTGATTTTTTAAATATCCGTAGGGGAGCCAGTGCGTTGCGGTGAATCCAGCGCTGTAGGCGGGTTTCCCGCCGTCTTACTTTTCACGTTATGTGGAAAAGCCACGAAAAACCTAACCCCCTAACCCCCTTCCCGACACGGGAAGGGGGAAAATTCAAAGTCTCTCTCCTTTTAGGAGAGAGATTTAGAGAGAGGTTTTCCAGATACCGTGAAAAGTCAGTTCCCGCCGTAGGCGACTAGTGTTAGCGTAGCGGTAGCGACTGTGCGTAGCGTTACCAGAAGGGAGGTTCCCGACGCTCGTAAGCGTTGCGTTACGTTATGCGATAACACAATGCCAGTCCGCTCAAGTCGAGCCAGCCGCTTGCGGGGGTTTCCCCCGTTGTGCGGACTGGCGTAGGAAACCCGCCCACAGAAATGGCTACCCTACATTACTTAAATTTTTTCAAAAATCAAATCGTATTGGTATATATCTGTTGAGATTCTTGATCCAGTGCGTTCTATTAAAAGTTATTACGAAATTCAAATAATTTTTGTGCTTTATACACTTTCAGCTTAAAAAATTTGGGTTTTTCCTGTTACAGTCGTTACTTTGTGACTGTTCAGGGGATGTCATCATCACTCAAGATATAGAATTACACAAGTCAGCGAAAAATCAAGGGTTTAGGCAAAGCATTGCCAAGCCAGTGCCAAGTTCATGTTAAGAGAGTTAAAGCAGATGGGGCATTGACTAAACAAAAAATTGAACCAATGCCGCCATTTGCTATCCGCTGTTTGGACAGTCAAAACAAGTTCACAGCACGCAGTTAGCTCGTCTAAAATTGAATTTATTCGTCAATCTGCCATGAATCCTTAGTTAATTCTTCATCCAGAATTCTCTTAGGACGCACAATGATAATAATTTGTCCTAGTAGAGGAATTTCTGGCTCAGTTTCAAACCATTGAAAATCTAATTCACCACCATTTTCAACGACAAAATAGCTAGAGGCATCCCATTCTCGTTGGGCACGATCTATCACAACTAAGACTGGCCCTGTTTGGCTTTGGGTTTGGATGGGGAAGCGATCGCTATTCGCTAAAATCACCACTGGATCTTCTGCCGCCAATAGTACTTGCCAACCTGGTAAGGGAACCCAAGCTTGCTCTCCAGAAAACTTTACCATCCGAAAAGGTTCAATTTCTGTCAGTATGGGCACAGCTTGCAAATCTTGGCGTGATAATGGCAACTCTCCTACTACAGGCAAGATTCGGGGTAACTGTTCTTCAAATTCCAGGCGGTAAAACGGTAAAATTGGCGCTGGACGCTGGGGAACGGTAGTAAAATCAGTCAGTAGTTGTTCGATTTTTTGCCTTGCACCTGGCGTGTGAGCAAAACGCAAACCTTTGGCAATTAGGCGCGATCGCTGTTGTAAATCTGCATTTTGGCGTGCCAGTTTCCAAACTTGGTGAGCAACCGCATCTCCCGGATGAGCAGAAAACCCTTCTGGCAAAGTGCGGAAATAGGAGAACTCTTTAATTGCTTTTGCTATATCCCGTGCCTCATCAGCATCAACATTATGGACAAAAATCAGTTCGGCAGCAGCGGCGCGTTCTTCTTGAGTAAGTAAACGTAACTCGTATAAAACATCGCTGCCACGTGTAGTATAGTGCGATCGCGTTTCTTGCGATACTCCAAACTTTTCCAAAGAATTGTAAACTTGAGAACCAACAACCACCTGGTTTTGTTGAATCGGCTCAAATCCAGTCGCCTCAAAAATTTCTTGGGGGTTGTAACCGATTTTTAGCAACGAGGCGATCGCGGCTCCCCATTCCACCCAGTTGCCTTGTTTTTGCCTCAGCTTTCGGAGTAACTCTTGTGCTACATCGTTTGTAGCATTATCTTCGGGATTCTGAGTGTTGGGTGGTAAATCAGTCATAATCGGAGTGCAAGCTTCAACTTGAGAGGTTAATTAACACCTCATGAGCAAGTATTATTCTAATCTATACCCAGACCTACACCTCATCCACGATCGAAACTGCCATAGTTTTGCTGATTTAGTTAGTTTTTCTAGTGGAACATTTTTTCAGATATTTGGGCAGATAAATTTCCTCTGTAGCGTTCACTATTAGCGTTCTCAAATATGCAAAATAACTCCGTATAAACCCTTGGCGATTTTCGGCTATTCTCAACTAAACTTGGTATGGAATATAACAAGAGAGTGAATATTTAAAGGAAAATCTTATGGATAAACCCAATCTCGAAATTGATAAAGTCCAATCTCAAGTTATGACTCTCGAACGACCAAAAAAGCTGAAAATACTGGTAGTTGACGATGAGCCAGATAATCTCGATTTACTTTATCGCACATTTCGACGTGACTTTAATGTTCTGAAAGCTGATAGTGGGGTGAACGCTCTACAAGTTTTGGCAGCAGAAGGGGAGGTAGCAGTGATTATCTCCGATCAACGGATGCCAGAAATGAAAGGGACTGAATTTCTCAGCAAAACTGTACCTCAGTTTCCCGATACAGTAAGAATAATTCTCACTGGATTTACTGATATAGAAGACTTGGTAGAAGCAATTAATGCCGGACAAGTTTACAAATATATCACCAAGCCTTGGGACCCAGGGGAACTGAAGGCAGTGGTGCAAAGAGCAGCCGAAACCTACGACTTGCTCAAGCAACGTACAGAAGAATTACGCCGCGCTCATGCTCAAATGGCGTTGCTGAGTGTTTTGGTACAGGTAACTCAAGCCGCTTCTAGCTTAGAAGAAACTCTCGCTCCCATTGCTAGGGCTGTGAGTGAAACTTTTGGGGCAGACGGCTGTATTTTACAACTTACAGATGGAAATACTCTAATTGCAACTCAAGGAACTTACAGCTATACAGGTACAATAGAAAATTGGCTATCCCTTGACCCACTAACCAGGGAAGCGATCGCCACGGGACAAATGCAAGTTTCCTTAAATGTACTTAAAGACACTAAATTAGTTGATGCGATTCACTACCAAAATACCGGCGTGCAAGCACACTTAGTCATCCCAATTAGCTACCGCAATCAACTTTTAGGTGTATTGTCGCTACAGTGGAAACAACCTTGCACTTTGCGAGAAGATGAATTAGTGCTAATTAATTTATCAGCGCAACTGGTGGCGATCGCTCTGACTAGTAGTCACTCTCATTAAGGTATTGTGTAGTTGTCATTAGTCATTTGTCCTTTATCCTTGGCAAGTGACGAATGACTAGTGACCAATGACTTATTGACCAATGACTAACGAAATTCAGTCCATTTTTAACCGTATTGCTCCAGTTTATGACCAGTTGAACGATTGGTTGAGTCTGGGACAGCATCGAATCTGGAAGGAAATGGCAGTAAAATGGAGTGCAGCTAAACCAGGAGATACTGCATTAGATTTGTGTTGCGGTAGTGGTGATTTAGCTTTACGTTTGGCACGGCGTATCGGAGCAACAGGACAGGTGTATGGAGTGGATTTTTCCCCAAACCTGCTAGAAAAGGCTAAAGAACGCTCACATTCGCAGTACCCGCAACCTGCTATCAGCTGGGTAGAAGCTGATGTCCTCAATTTACCCTTTGACGACAACCAATTTGATGCCGCAACAATGGGCTATGGTTTAAGAAATGTTAAAGATATTCCCCGCAGTCTCCAAGAGTTATACCGGGTTTTGAAGCCGGGAGCTAAAGCCGCAATTTTAGACTTTCATCGACCGAGTAATCCTCAGCTACGCGCCTTTCAACAGTGGTATCTAGACGGTTTTGTGGTACCAGTTGCCAATTATTTAGGCTTAAAAGAAGAATATGCTTACATCAGTCCCAGCTTAGATCGCTTTCCCATCGGTAAAGAGCAAATAGAGTTAGCTCATCAAGTTGGTTTTGCAGTTGCCACACACTACCCCATTGCGAACGGTATGATGGGAGTGCTAGTGCTTAGTAAGTTAGGAGTTATTAGTTAAAAGTTATGAATTATGAGTAGTGATAAATTCTCATTGAAAATTTATCATTCCTAACTCTTAACTCTTGTACAGACGCGATTAATCGCGTCTCTACTGTTAACTCCTAACTCCTAACTTTAAATTCCTAACTTTTTTAATTCTTCCCTTGGACTGGTCTCATCTTTGGCTTTATGTGTCTCCCCCGGTACTGGGTGGAATTATTGGCTATTTCACAAATGATATAGCCATCAAAATGTTGTTCCGTCCTTACCGAGCAATTTATATCGGTGGACGAAGAGTACCCTTCACCCCTGGATTGATTCCCCGCAACCAGGAACGTCTGGCTTTGAATATTTCTAAGACAATCATGGGGTCACTTTTGACACCGCAAGAATTGCAAAATTTGGCGCGGCGTTTGTTGCAAACAGAACGCGTGCAATCAGCAATTCTTTGGTTGTTGCGGTTAGCAATTGAACAAATCAAAACAGATAAAAACGAGAAAAGTGCCAAAATTGTAGCGGGAATTTTGCGGGATTTACTAGGGGAATCTTTGCCACGATTACTTAAGGTTTTAGCGCGGCGTGAAGATTTTTTAGAAGCGCAGATCAATCAAATTTTTGACCAGATATTGCTAGAATTTCAACTGAGTGAAGAACAAGCTACACGGCTTGCTGATTGGTTGTTGCAAGTAGTTTTACCGCCGGATCTTTTACGCCAAACGATAGTTGATTTTTTGACAGATCGCACGATTCAAATTATCGATGAAGGCTTCCGCGAAAAAACCAGTGGAACTTATTGGGTAGTAGCAAATTTGTTTGGCTTACGTAATACTCTTACACGGTTACGAACTTTTTGTTTGGATGAAAAAGAGGTTGCTAATACTCGCTTGCAGGAATTGACTCAAGATTTGCAAATGCGCGATCGCATTCGGAAATTACTGCAAAATTTATCATTACAAAATTTGCCAATGGGTACGGTTCGTCAACTCCGAAAAACCACCCGCGAAAGTGTCCGCCATTACCTGCAAAATAGTGGCAGCGATTTTTTACAAGGATTAACTGATTCTGTTGATTGGGAAAATATTGCTGTAGTCTTGCTGAATCGTGTTAGTACTTCACCAGTTGTCAGTACTTCTTTAGAAGTCATGAGTCAAGAATTAGCTCTAATTTTAGAGAAGTATTTGGAAAAAGATTTAGAAGCAATTGTGTCGCAAGCAATTCCGATTTTGTCAATAGATCAAGTGATAGTCGATCGTGTCAAATCAACTTCACCTGCTGATTTAGAAGCTGCAATTGAGGGAATTGTCAAAAATGAATTGCAGGCGATTGTAACTTTAGGTGGTGTTTTAGGTTTTGTTGTTGGGTTATTCCAAACAGCGTTTTTAGTTTTAAGTCAATATTAATTTGTCTGTAAATTTGTATTACATTAGAGTTGCAAGTTCTGCCGATTTTGAAATGAGTGAAATTGAGCGATCGCTTAACTCAAAATCTGCGTCAAATCCAGCACAAATCCAGGCAATACATCCTCTCCTGATAAGCTAGTAGGCGATTGCAAAACCTCAATATCCTGTCCTGGACGGTAAATTTCTACCTGTTGGTTTTGCGAATCGATCAGCCATCCTAAACGCACACCGTTGTCAATGTATTCCTGCATTTTTTCTTGCACTGTCTTTAAGCTGTCTGAAGCAGAGCGTAATTCTACCGCCAAATCTGGAGCGAGTGGTAGGAATTTGTCGGGGTCTGGATTCAGGGCTTCTAATCGCTCTCGGCTGACCCAAGATGCATCTGGAGAGCGATTTGCACCATTGGGGAGTTTAAAACCCGTTGAAGAGTCAAAAGTTAAACCTGTGCCATCAGCGTCAGCCCAATTACCTAAGCGCTGTGTCAATCTACTATTTCGATTTCCACTTTCCCATCCAGTTGGTGGCATGATAATTAATTCTCCCTCTGCTGTGCGCTCAAGTCGCAAATCTCGATTATTCTGACACAGTTGGAAGAACTGCTCATCTGTTAGTTCAATGGTGGGGCTAAGGTTCAGAATCAGGGCAGTCATAATTGCCTCTTAATCTTGCTAACTGTAGCGTAGCACTTGGTTGACATACTAGGTTATCTATTTATCGAGATGAGGTTTTAGCTCAGTATATAAATTGGAATAAATTTTATAAAAGAGTAAAATCAATTTTTATCAATCACCGCAAGGTGTGCAGATAGTTCATCTTCTTCATGGTTCGGTGTACAGTTCTGGTAAACGGTGAGTCAGCATCGGTGAGATGGTCACAAACCAACCAGCAGGGATGCAATAACCTGCATACTCAATATCTTTAAGGACGCCACGATTATAGGCATACACTGGCGGATACAGCCTTTCTGCTTCTTTGAGGACGTTGGTTAAATCTGGAAGTTGTTTGAGATGGGACAGGTTAAGGGGATTATTTCCCACAACTGCTAATTGTTCTTTACGCAGTTGCTCTCGCCATTCTGGATGATTACCTAATTCAAAAATTACCCAACTCAGCAAAGAGGCTGTCGTCTCATGTCCAGCAAATAGTAATAATAGTGCCTCGTTGATTATCTGTGCTTCGCTCAACTTATTGCCGTCTTCATCAACAGCTACTAGCAGCAATCCTAAAACATCTTTTGATTCTTCTAAGTTACCTTGCTCGATACGCTGTGCGATTTCTTGACGCAAGAAAGCTACTAACTTACCCCTAGCATTTTGACCGCGACCATATAAAGTAAAAGGGACATTCAATTTGAATATCGCCATACTGCTCTCTAGCAGTTGTGTAAACCACTGACTAGTTTGCTCAACTTCGCTCTTGTTCTGACTTCCCAAAAACAGGCGAGTCGCAACCATTAGGGTAAGCTGACGGAAACTAGAATTTAAGGAAATCGTTCCCCGTCCCCAATCTTTGAGGAAGTCTTGCACGATGTTTTGGATGGTGTCGAAATATGTAGCGATCGCTTTGCCGTGAAATGCTGGATACATTAAACGACGAGTTAGGCGATGTTCTTCCCCATCTTGTAATAAGATATTATTGCCAAATGTTGATTCTAAGAAATACCACCCAATCCGCGACGACATATTTTCCGCCTGTTCCACCAGCACCAGCCGATTAGCATCAGGGCCAATTAAATAAGCACGTTTACGCCCCATGAGGCTCGTTTTAAAAACTGAACCATGCTGCTGGAATTTTCGCCATAGATACAGTTCTAAATTCCGAAATATTTCTAAAGTCTCCCCCAAGATGGGCAAGCCATAACTACCAGGCATTTCCTCGGCTGATTTTAGCTGCCGCATATTTGAGTACCTCCAGCAGTAATTAGCTACAGTTTAATTGTAAAGCGCAGTTAGGCTTTGCAAATCCAAATTACCAATTTTGGTAGAGTTTTTCTGCGTAGAACATAATCTCTTCATTTGGCAATCTGATTTTTGGTTTTTGTCGAGGATACAAACTTTCAACTGCACCTGTATCCTGTTCAATAACTGTGGCTGCTGCTTGTAAAACTGAATGTTTAAACAGAAATTTCATCACAGGATTGACGATTTTGGCATACATCAAAATAAACGTCTTGGTAATTTTTTCTGTTTTCGGGTAGAGAATATGAATTTGAGCAATATCACCAATAGGGGTTTTAGCCAACAAAGCTGTAGTTGAAGGAAAAGCGTATTCGAGTGTGTTAGCAAGCGTTTTCGGGAAGATTCCCAAAATAGGATTTTTGATAATTTCTCCTAGCGTGTTGTTGGCTCTTGTCAGTTCTTGTTTGACTGTGGAATAGTATCCTTTGTCTTCAAAATTACTTACATTACAAATGGACGAACTAATACTATCGAGCATTTGATCGGCTAACTTCGGCTACTCCATAGACAAGTTATACAGTTAACTTGAGAACACCAAATTTCGAGTTCAGCACACCAAACTCCGAGTTGAGAACACCAAACTTCGAGTTCGGAACACCAAATTCTGAGTTCAGCACACCAAACTACTAGCTCAAAACACAAAACTTCAAGAACAGAACATCAAAAATACAAGCTAAATCAACGAAACCTTTGCTATATCCGAATTATGAATTCCGCGCAGCGCTACTAGTCTTCAACTTAGGATAAGCAATGCGTTTGTGATGAAATTGCTGCCAAACATCCACAAATATCTGGGCAATTTGTGACATCTCTTCCCGTTTTAGTCCTGAATCTACGAGTTGATTGTCTTGCCACTTGGCACGCAGGATATTATTGAGCATTGCTAAAGCTTGTTCTGTGGAGACATCTTTAACCGATCGCTTTTCTCCCCCAGATTTAGCCGATGCTTGCAGCGATCGCAGCGCTGCTTCGCAAGAATCTGCTAACATGACAATTCCGGTTTCCCGTGATTGGGGAATTGGGCCATCGTAACGAAAGTCTGCGTCGTCTACAGTTAAACTTGGATCTGACTGAGCCATTTGCTGGGCTTGGTGATGGAAATAAGCAATCAGCATCGTTCCCTGATGCTCTGGAATAAAAGCTTGAATCGCCGTAGGTAAAAGGTGTTTACGCGCCATTACCAACCCTTCACTTACGTGCTTTTTGATAATTTCTGCACTCTTCCAAGGATCTTTAATCTCTGTATCGTGTTTATTCGGCCCCCCCATTTGATTTTCAATAAAGCCAAGAGGGTCGTGCATTTTGCCAATATCGTGATATAATGTACCAGCCCTGACTAGTTCAACATTGCATCCTAATTCTTTTGCAGCAGCTTCAGCAAGGGTAGCTACAAGCAGCGTATGTTGAAAAGTTCCCGGAGTTTCAGTAGCAAGTCGTTTTAATAAAGGGCGGTTAGGGTTCGCCAGTTCTGCTAGGCGAATTGGGGTAACTAAATCAAAAACTTTTTCTAGATAAGGACTCAAACCCAAGGCGATAACACTCCAGCCTAAGCCGGATAAAGCAAATAATCCCGCTTCTTGGAAGACAATATACCAAGTTGAACCAAATATTTGACCAATTAAGATTTTAACAAACAGGTAAATGCCACCTTGAGTTAAGGCGATCGCAACGCCTAATAATGCCAATTCTTCACGCGATCGCAATCGGTGGGCAATATAACTACCTAATATTCCTCCTCCGACACCAGCTAAAAGCGCAGCCTTGCTCATATCCAAACTAATGCCTAATATCGGCCACAGCAGGCCGACAACTGTCAACCCCAAGGTGGGGCCGTAAAAGCTTCCTAACAATAAACCAAGGGCGCTCCAGGTGGTATAGGGCAATCCGATGACGATTACTCCTGGCACACTTAGAGTTAGCAATAATACTAATAGGCGATCGCGTTGTCGCAATTCGTAATCAATATGGCGTTCTACCCAGACAAAAATACCAATAGCGATCGCAATAATGCCTCCTAACTTCACCAACTCCTGCCACTTTACCTCCCGGCGAATCAGGCGATAATGCTCCAGCACCTCAAAGTCCCATGCAGTAATCTGCGCTCCTCTTTTGACAATCACCTCACCATGCCGTACCTTCACCATCACAGGTGGCACAACAGCCGCAGCCTTTTGAGCGTTTTGTCTAGTTTGTTCTTCATCTTTTTGCAGATTCGGCTTGAGTACAGCTAACAACAGATTCTTTGCCAAAGTTTCAGCAGATTCTGGTACAAAGGTCTGTAATTGTAAACTCACCGCATCCTGTAAGATATTTTTTGGTAGTCCCTGTGGAATCCCTTGGGTGAGAATCCGTTCTGTACTCTGATGGATTCCCCATTGTGTTTTTTCCCATTCCACATCTGACAAATCTAAAAGTAGAGATTCCTCGTATACTGCTTCTGCACCAACAGTCTCTAACTGTAGAAGTTTGGCAGTGGCTTGGGTATATCTTTGGCGTGTTTGAGAAATTTTGCCAATTAGTAAAGACAAGTTTTTCTCAGAAGTTGTGAGACGGTAAGATTCTAGTTCTGCTACTCCTTGAGTAAAATCAGTGTTTTGAGAAAAATCTACTGGCTCTGTCTTCTTTGAACTCTGGGAATCAGATTTGGATGTGATGCGCGGCTGGCGTTTCTGATTGGATGAAGCGGTAGTTTGTCCGATTCCCTTCTTCTGCTGATTGTTACTATTTTCTACAGCCGATAGCAGTGCTTGCCATTCCAAGTCAGGACAAGAGCGGAGGTAACGTTGGCTAGAAATGGATAAAACTACAGGATCGAAAAAAGGAAAAGCTCCAGCAACAGCGCGAATTTCGTTGCCATCATCTAGAAGTTGTTGCAAATTTTCGTTAATTTTTTCGTTGATTCGCGCATCAAGCATCAACACCTGTAAGGAGCTTGTGCTGACGGCTTTGCGCTCGGCTTCAGTTTTTTTCCGATCTTCGATGCTAGCTGTGTAAGGCGCTGTAATCGTTTGGGGCGCGGGATGTCCTACTTGGAGTTGAGTCTGATTGTATAATTTATGACCAATAATACCTGTAAGGGACACTACAGCGATCGCCAAAATCACCGAGTAACGCTGTTTATATGCCCAATCTAAACCGACTGTACAAATACTACTCTTAATCTTGACAGATTTTGCCTTTGACCTTAGCGCTCTTTCTTGTTTTCGGCGTTCGCTTTTCTCATTGGTTTTTGATAAAAACAGGAATACATTCTTGAGCATAGTCCTTAGAAGTTCCCTTCTATGGGTTTTACCTTTGGGACTTCTTATTAACTTTCCTTTACGGCGTAGTGTTTTGTACTGTCGCCGCCAGTGAGTCAATTGCTGGTTCAAGAACTGCAAAAATTGATGCATTTTCATTATCTCTACCTGCAATTGCCGACTTTGATAGCTCAAAAAAGACAATCATCAGGAAAGTTCGATCTGCGGCTGCAACTTGGTAGCGGGGGCTTTTTTATTGCTGATTTACCACAATAGCTAGCTACAAAATCAGTCCGAGGGTTTACTGAAAAATTCTAGTATATGAGATTAATACACGGTGGCGGAAGTTTACCTACTTTTAACCCCTTATCTGGTTAATTTAAGATTAACGCGACCGAATAACGCGAGGAGCTGCGTAAACTGAAAGCAAAGCCACCTCACATCCCTCCTCTGTTAACTCTTTTGGGTTTAAGGTAAGATTATACACTCCTGACCACACCCCCACAAATGCATCGGTCAATTCTAACACTTGGGAAAAGCTAGTTAATCCCCATACTGGAGAATTCCTCTGCAAGAGCAATTGCCAATTTACGGGAATTCCACCTATCCCGTTATATGCTCCCGACAAAGCACCAGTAATTGCACCTGTAGCCTGTGAATTTAGAAGCGTAGCACCTTGCAGTTGATAATTGTGATTGTGAGTAGCCTGTAAAACTGTCAGGCGAAAGTCTTCTAAGGTACTCAAAAAGCAGTAAAATGCCATAGCAATACTGTTACTGAGTTTTTCTTCCTTAGCAAACTCGGCTTGGGCTGTTGATAATCCAGCCCCTTGCTCTAATAAAGTCTGGACTCTTAATAATTTTTTTGGTATTGATGTCGGTGTTTCTGCGATAAAAGAAATTGTTTGTGGGATAAGAGTTAGAGGGTCAAGTTTTTCAGTTAGGGCAAGAGCGATCGCATATCCTACTGCTAGTGTTCCATCCCTGATTACTGGGTCATCCTCCCAGATTTTCAGCACACGCAGCAAGTTTTGTCGGAGCTTAATCGGATTTTCGTGAAAAAAAAGTGCTACTGGTAATGTGGCAATAATTATTTTTATCGAGATGTCATCAGTTGGGACTAAATGAGGAGATTCTTCTTGCTGACGCTCTATCCAATCATCTAAATCTAATCTACCCAAGGCAATCAAACTCTGGATACCCAGAATTGCTACTCTGCCTAAATCTGGGTAACTCTCAAACTGTACTTTACCACTAGGAGCTAAACTTCCTCCCAGGAATGCCCCAAGTAAAGTTCCTTTAAACCGACTTATAGGAGAGTAACGCATAAATTATGTAGTTAAAAGTGAGGAGTTAATGAAATATTACTAATTCCTAACTTTACTACCAACTCCTAACTCCTAACTCCTAACTCCTAACTCTTAAATGTTCTATCAAA
The DNA here is from genome assembly GCF_034530975.2 of Nostoc sp. DedQUE07. NCBI lineage: Bacteria > Bacillati > Cyanobacteriota > Cyanophyceae > Nostocales > Nostocaceae > Nostoc > Nostoc sp. DedQUE07. The sequence goes on from NZ_JAVRCC020000005.1 coordinate 91,262, forward strand.
GCTTGTAAGCCCAATAAGTAACTTTGAACGCCAAAACCACTTATTTGCCCGATCGCAACTGGGGCGATATAAGAATGATGGCGAAATTCTTCCCGGCGGTAAATATTACTCAGATGTACTTCCACTGTGGGCAAGTTAACAGCAGCGATCGCATCTCGCAAGGCCACACTTGTATGGGTGTACGCTCCTGCATTAATCAGAATTCCCTGATGTTGCCCTAACGCGCCATGAATAGTATCTACCAAAATTCCTTCGTGATTTGACTGCAAAGGAAAAACTTTCGCCTGTAATTTGAATGCTTCTTCTTCTAACAGGCGGTTAATTTCAGCTAGTGTCAGCGAACCATAAATTCCTGGTTCTCGCTGTCCTAACAAATTTAAGTTTGGCCCGTGCAGTGCCAGAATACTTAAGGATTGCAACGTCGAGTTTACCACTGTGGGGTTAGTGGCGGCGTCGAGAGCGATCGTTCACAGGAATCGGAATCAGTTCCGGTTCCGGTTCAGCCTCTGGCCCTAATAGGCTTTCAATTAACCTACGAGCTAATTCCTTAAGCTTTTCCAGCACCTTTTCTATATAGTCCATGAACTGACCGCTCCTGAGATACTACCTCAATTTTTGATTAACAGGTACGCAGAAAAAACATACTTTCGCACCTCTGACTTCCAATCGGGCTGATACACAATCCCGCATTTAGGCCCGCATTTGGGACATAAGCCACTTCTAAAATTTAGTGTTGTGTTTTCCCTTACTTTTTAGAGTATCACACCTGAACCTAATGAACTGTATCCTATCAAGGATGGATATCAAGGGTCAAGAGTTAAAAATCGGACTTTAGATAGACTATTGAGTAAGAATTTTAGATTTTAGATTTTGGATTAAGAGAATTTTGAGATTCATGCCTTGCCCGTTATGGGCGAAATAAATCTAAAAGACACGCCTTTGTCGCTAACGCTACGGTAGCGTAAATCTAAAATCCAAAATTGTTTGACTTAGCACTAGCCTTCTGTACTTTTTTTCTTTGCAGCGGTTGTTGATGATTTCGCAGTTGACTTAGATTTGGAAGTCGTTGATTTACTCGTTTTGCGAGTCGATTTTCCGGTCGATGTCTTAGCTGCCAACAAGTTCAGCGCCGCCGCCAGGGTTACATCTTCTACCGTTTGACCTTCTGGAATACTGACATTAGTTTTGCCATGCTTGATGTAAGGGCCATAGGGACCATCGTAGATGTTAATTGTTTCTCCATCTTCTGGATGCGTACCCAATTCGCGTAAAGCTGCCTTTGACTTGCTGTTGGTGGAACTGCGCCCCTTTTTTGGTTCGGATAACAGTTCTAATGCACGTTCTAGGTTAATTGTCAAGACATTATCAGTAGCTTTCAGGGAGCGGTAGTCTTTCCCCTCCTTACCCTGGTCATGAACCACATAAGGGCCAAAGCGTCCCAAACTTGCTTGAATTTTGCCGCCAGTAACTGGATGAACTCCTAATGTCCGGGGTAGTGCCAATAGACCAACAGCCATTTCCAGGGTAACGGTTTCTGGGGTAACACCTTTAGGTAGGGAGGCTTGTTTCGGTTTGGGGTTTTCGTCGGTTTTGTCACCCAATTGCACATAAGGCCCGTAAGCACCAATTTTCACATAAATCGGTTCGCCAGTTTCGGGATGACGGCCTACCTGGTCAGGGCCTGTGATTTTTTGCCGCAGCAATACTTCTACCTGTTTGGGGTCGAGGTCGGCTGGTGTCAAGTCTTTGGGAATTGAGGCAGTGATCACCCCCTCACCGTTTTCGACTTCAATGTAAGGGCCATATTTCCCAATGCGGACTTTGGCATCTAAATTTTCAAGTTCTACAGTCCTAGCTTTGGTGGCATCAATCTGACTTTCCTGCTCTTTTACCAGCGTTTCCAGTCCTTTGTCTCCCAGATAGAATTGCTGCAAGTAGGGTAGCCATTTCGCTTCACCTGTGGCAATATCATCGAGAGTTTGCTCCATCTTCGAGGTAAAACTGGGATCGACAACATCCGGGAAATGTTTTTCCAGCAAGTCGGTGACTGCAAAAGCGGTGAAGGTAGGAATAAGAGCGTTACTTACTAAATGGGCATAACCTTTGTCGATGATGGTGCCAATGATGCTGGCGTAAGTACTGGGACGACCGATACCTTCGCTTTCTAAGGTTTTCACTAAAGTTGCTTCGGTGTATCTAGCTGGCGGTTGGGTTTCGTGTCCAACTGCTTCCAGTTCTGTACAATCGGGGCGATCGCCCACTTTCAGATTTGGTAAAATAACTTCCTGGTCTTCCAGTGCTGCTTCTGGGTCGTCTGAACCTTCAACGTAGGCACGTAAGTATCCGGGAAATTCAATCCGTTTGCCAGAAGAACGGAATCCAGCATCCTCGACTTGCAATTGCACGGTAATTTGAGTTTGCCGGGAATCAGCCATTTGACAAGCAACAGTCCGCTTCCAAATCAAATCGTAAACGGCAAGTTCTCGACCGCCCAAACCAGTTTCTTGGGGGGTGCGGAAGGTGCTACCCGCTGGACGAATTGCTTCGTGCGCCTCTTGTGCGCCTTTGGATTTGGTGGTGTATTGCCGGGGTTGGGGACTGAGGTATTGTTGACCGTAGAGCTTTTCTACACAACTGCGAGCAGCTGCGATCGCTTGGTCTGACAAATGCACCGAATCTGTCCGCATATAGGTAATATACCCTTGCTCGTACAAATTCTGGGCAACCCGCATTGTGTCACGGGCTGAGAGACGCAGTTTCCGGTTAGATTCTTGTTGCAACGTCGAAGTGGTGAACGGTGGCGACGGTTTGCGCGTGACTGGGCGTTCTTCGATGTCGTTAACATTCCAGGTTTTCCCAGTTAGGCGTTCCTTGAGGGCTACCGCTTGTTCAACGTTTAGCAACAAGACATTACGACCTGCGGTAATTTGTCCGGTTGCGGCATCAAAATCGCTGCCGTTAGCAATTTTGGTTCCTCCCAGTGTTACCAACTGGGCAGCAAAGGGGGTTTTTTCCTTTGACAAACTAGCTTTCAAATCCCAGTATGTACCCTCATGGAAAGCGCGGCGTTGGCGTTCCCTAGTAACTAAAAGCCTCACAGCTACAGATTGTACCCGCCCAGCAGATAATCCCCAGGCGATTTTTTTCCATAGCAGGGGAGACAGGGTATAGCCCACCAGTCGATCTAAAATTCGCCGCGTTTCTTGGGCGCGAACCAACTGCTCATCAATATTGCGGCAGTCTTTCAGAGCTTTTTTGATCGCCTCTTGGGTAATTTCGTGAAACACCATCCGCTTAGTCGGAACTTTCGGCTTCAGTAGTTGGTATAAATGCCAACTAATGCTTTCACCTTCCCGGTCTTCGTCCGTTGCCAGAATCAGTTCATCTACATCCTTGAGGGCATCTTTGAGCTGGGTAACAATTTTCTTTTTGTCTTTCGGGACAACATATACCGGTTCAAAGTCGGCGTCCACATTTACCCCTAGCTGTGCCCATGATTCCCCTTTAACGGCAGCGGGAATTTCACTAGCCGACTGGGGTAGGTCACGCACATGACCCATAGACGCCTCCACCCGATAGCCTGCTGGCAGGTAGTTGCGAATGGTACGAGCTTTGGTTGGAGATTCGACGATGACGAGAGTTGACATGGAAATTTCAATAAAAAGAAGAGCTACTAAGCTAAACAGTCAAATTGAGGTAACTTTTACAAATTGTCAAGATAAATGGTCACGCTTAGGGCGGTGATTTAATCCTCACATAAACTGCCTGCTTGGGAGAAAATCCGCTGAACTTAATGCCCAGTCTGTCCCAGAGGATAAATGAGGATACGCTGGGTGTGAATTTCCAGCTATTTCAATCTTTAACTTATCTAACGCATAATTGGCGACTACAGTTTTCAAAATATTCTTTAATTGGGAAATTGGGCATGGGGCATGGGGCATTGGGCATGGAAGATGAGAAAGCAAGGAACAGGGAGACAGGGAGACAAGGTGACTTGAGTGAGTACTTATAACAAGTCTTTCTCCTTATCCTTCCTCTTCACAATGCCCAATGACCCATGCCCCATGCCCAATGCCCCACTTTAATAAAGCTTGTGCCAAAATTAAACCAAACTTGAGAGGAAAACCGAAGTAGCATTTATACCTATATCAGGAAAGCAAAACTATGCAACCAATTCGTCAGGGTGATGTTATCTTACTACCTGTGCAGCAGGTTGAAGGACAAAAAATACCTCACTTAACTTTGGCAGAAGGCGAAGTTACGGGGCATAAGCATCGCATTACTGAGGGAAACGCCGAATTATACGAGAAAGATAGCACACTTTATTTACGTGTGTTTTCAGAGTCGGCATTGCTTGCCCATGAGGAGCATAAAGCTATTTCTATTCCCCAAGGTGATTGGATAGTGAAAATTCAGCGAGAATATGAGCCTGAAGGTTGGCGATATGTCGCTGATTGAAAAGTTAACGCCTGAGCAAGAGGCTTTGATTCCAGTTTATCGGGAGAAGTGGAGAGCGATCGCGCTTTCAACTGAGCGGATTGATCGTGAAAAAGCGGCCAAGGTAGTAAAAGCTGCTTATGTATTTGTGGGATTATCTAAGCCTGAGATTTTATTTTTTGATAGTCCCTATGCTGCTTGGGCTGCTATTAATGGTGGCTTGAAGAGCAAATTGGAATATAAGTTATATCAGGGATTATGGAAGTTAATTTTTGGTTTGCGTGAGATATATCAACAGCTACATATAGAAATTATTAATAAATTAAGTGCAGAATTTTCTAGCGATGCTTATATTTTATTAAGGCAAGATTCATTGTATTTAGGTATACCTTTAATAAATGAATTAGATGATACAGAGCAAGATGTAGCATCATTAGTAGATTGCTGTATTTCCCCTACAAAAATCCTTCTTAATGGAATTGATAAGGATTTTTGTATTTCAGTGTTAAATTGTACTCATAACTCAAGAAAATGAAATTTATTTCAGGCGATAATTAAGGATTGTGGTTGGATTTTTACATTTGAAAAAATTTGTATAGTATGCGATCGCCCCCTTCACCTGCGCTTTGACAATCAAAATCGCCTCCACGCGGAAGGCGAACCCGCAATAGAGTATGCCGATGGATTTAGCCTTTACTTCTATCACGATGTAACCTTACCTGAAAAATATGGTAATATCCACCCTGAACAATGGCAATCTCAATGGCTTTTATCAGAGGAAAACGCAGAGCTACGGCGAGTACTAATTCAGGGTATCGGTTACGCTAGAATTTGCGAAGAATTGCAAGCTATTGAATTAGATAATTGGCATGAATATACACTATTAGGAATTGATAACAATGTGGATATCGAGCCGATTTATTTATTAAAAATGACTTGCCCTAGTACAGGGTTTATTCACGCCTTGCGAGTTCCACCAAATATGAACTCAGCGCGTGAAGCAATTAGCTGGATAAATTGGGGTGTAGATCCAGAGACATTTGGCGTGCAAACATAATTACTTAAAGGACTTCCCCATTTAGAAATTGTTCAAGTAGATGAAAGTTTTTGATTAGTAAAAATGATTTACACGCTAACACCTGAGCAAGAGGCTTTGATTCCAATTTATCGGGAGAAGTGGAGAGCGATCGCTAAATTTCAAGGTAATGACAATCCATTCATACTAGATGTCACATTAGCAGAAAGGACATACTATAAATTCTTAAATGCAGTAACTTGAGAGTTAATTATTTATTTTTGAGTAGTACAGTGAAGATACTACCATTTGGATAATTATCTTCAATAGTAATTGAACCGGAATGGGCTTCGAGCGCCATTTTGCAGAAAGCCAATCCTAAACCAATTTGCGAAACTTCTGGTATCGAAGTTCCAATTTCATACTTATCGAAAATGATTTGTCGTAACTCCAGACTTACTCCCGAACCAGAATCAGCGACTTGCACTTTTACACCACCTGCTGCTAAATACTCTCCCCGTAGGGTGACTTGAGACTTGGACGGGGAGAATTTAATGGCATTGGAGAGCAAGTTATCCAACACTCGACGAAAGATAACTGCATCTACTGCAACAATACCACCAGGTTCGGGTAGTTCGCGTATCAGAGTCAGGTTCTTTTGATTAGCGATCGCCTCAATATCTGCCAATGCTGACATACACAGCGTACAAAGGTCTACTTCTGTGTAGTTGAGAACCATTTTCCCAGATTCCAGCTTTGCCATGATCAGCAAGCTGTCGATCAACGATTGTAGTTGTTGTCCAGCAACTAAAATTTGATTGACTTTTCCTTGATGCTGTTCAAATGACAAACCTGACAACCGTAGAATCTCTGCGCCTAAAACAATACTGGTAAGTGGATTTCGCAGATCGTGTACAATCATATTTACCATGTCTTCTCGCAGTTTTAGCAATACTTGCATGTTGTCGTATTGCTGTTTAATCCGCAACATGGAATGAACTCTAGCTCGTAATTCCACACCATTGACGGGTTTACTAATAAAGTCATCTGCACCCGTCGCCAGACATCGAGCCAAATCTTCTTTATCGGTTAATGCTGTCACCATAATAATCGGCACTGCTTGCCATTGTGGATTGGCTTTGATGCGTCGGCAGACTTCCATCCCATCAAGATCGGGCATCATCACATCTAATAAAATCAGATCGGGCTGAAAACTGTCGAGGCGGTTTAGAGCTTGTTGACCACTAGGAGCGTAGTATAGCTGGTAGTTTTCACCATCCAGCAAGGTTTCAATTACATCAAAGTTATCGGGTTCATCATCGATTACTAAAATAGAGAGTTGATTATCCATCGAGAATTTCCGTTACCTTCCTAAAAGTTGTTGAATTGTGGTTACAAGCTGTTTAAGTTTTACGGGTTTGGTCAAATATTCGTTAGCTCCAGCTGCAAAACTTGTTTCGCGATCGCCGGGCATAGCTAACGCCGTTAGTGCAATTATGGGAATATGCATAAATTGTGATTCTTTACGAATGTGGCGGATGGCTTCCAACCCATCCATTCCCGGCATTTGAATGTCCATCACAATTAAGTCAGGGCGTTGAACTCTGACAAAATCGATAGCTTGTTGTCCATTGTTTGCCAAAATGAGATGATACCCTCGACTTTCAAGATAGCCAGACATCGTATCAATATTTGCTTGATTATCTTCTGCCAACAAAATCAAAGGAGTTTCCAAAAAGACTTCTGGCAATACAATTAAATTTGGCGAGTTAGAACGGGCAGGATGTTGTAATTTCTCTATAGTTACCTGAAGTTGAGCGCGGGTAATGGGTTTGACCAGATATTCAAACGCTCCCTGAGCTAGTCCTTTGCTATGTTCATCCACAACTGAAATGATGATCGTTGGAATATCTTTGGTTTTTGGGTTGGTCTTGAGTTGATTTAGCACCTCCCAACCCGATAGATTCGGTAGTTGTAGATCGAGAATGATTAGAGCAGGTTGAACTCGCACCACCTCTTCTACGGCTCCTTCACCTTGGGGATAGATGATAGATTGCATTCCCATTTCGTTGAAATAACGAGTAATCTGATCGGCCGCCGCCACAGAATCTTCAATAATCACAACTTGAGCATTTTCAGCAATTAAGGGATAGCTAGGTAATGAAGTAGTTACCTGCGTCCTGAGAAGATTATCGCTGGTACGATAGGGAATGCGAACGGTAAAACAACTTCCCTTTCCAACTTCACTGCTAACTAAGACTCTTCCTCCATGTAGGGTAATAATCTTTTGTACCAGTGCCAAACCTAGACCAGTGCCACTGTACTGGCGGTTAAGGCTGCTGTCAAGCTGGATAAAAGGCTGAAACAGCTTGCCAATTTCTTCAGGGGCGATACCGATGCCGGTGTCAGTGATATAGAAGCAGAGATTTGGGAAAGATGAGGAAAACAAGGAAGAATTTACTTCCCCTGCTCCCCTGCCCCTCTGCCCCCTCCAGCCTGACTTTTAGCGTTACAGATCCCCATTCTGGCGTAAACTTGACAGCGTTACTTAACAGGTTGATCAGTACTTGACGCAGGCGGCGATCGTCTACTTGGATGCTGTCAATATTGTCAGAAATATGATTACTAATATGATTACTAAGACGAATATTTTTTTTCAAAGCCATCTGTTTGACAAAGGCAAGGCTGGTATCACACAGGCTCCTAACAGAAACATCACTTAGTTGCAGTTCCAGTTTGCCAGATTCAATTTTAGACAAGTCTAGAATGTCGTTGATTAGTTCTAGTAAGTGTCTGCCACTGCGCTCAATAGTGGCGATCGCTTTTGCTTGTCTTTCATTAATGGAGCCGAATACACTTTCTTGTAAGCCCTCTGACATACCCAAAATCGCATTAAGAGGTGTTCGCAATTCATGGCTCATGTTTGCGAGAAATTCGTCTTTGAGGCGAGTGGCGCGGGCAAGTTCCATATTGGCGTTAGCAAGCTGCTCATTCGTTTGCCGCAATTGTGCTTCGGCTTGTTTGCGTTCTGTGATATCTTCGTGAGATACCACTACGCCAATCACCTCTTTGGCGCTATTGGTCAGGGGAATTTTATTAGTTCGTAGCCAGAGTTGTTCGCCATTAGCCCCTTCAAATGGCTCTTCATAGCCTAGCTTAGGTGTTCGAGTATTCATCACCATCTCATCGTCTGCACAGTAAAGGTGTGCCAACTTTGCCCAAGGTAATTCAAAATCGGTCTTGCCGATAATTTCATCGGCTGTCAGTTGAGAATGGTCGATAAATGCTGGATTACAGCCGAGAAAGCGTGATTGGCGGTCTTTCCAGAAAACACGTTGCGGAAATGTATCTAGTACAGTTTGCAGCATTTTACGTGATTCTTCCAGTTCTTGCGCGGTCTGTTTGCGTTCGCGGATATCAAACAGGGTGGTGCGGCTGTATAGATAGTTACCCTCTGCATCCTTGACAACAGTAGCGCTTACCAGCACTGGGAAAACTGTGCCATCTTTACAAATCATGTCAAATTCCACATCCTTCAACGAACCCTGCTTTTTGAAGTGAGGATAGTTTTGTGCGAAGGACAAGCGACTGGCTGGGGTGAAAAAATTCAGCAGGGGTTGACCAATCATTTCCTCATGCGTATAACCCAACCATTGCAGTTCAGTCTCGTTGACCTTGAGCAATCGGCCTTCGCTATCGAGGGAATGATAGCCACAGGGAGCATTATTATATAAATCTTCGACCTCATGGGCATATTTCGCCAATGCCTCTTGTGCCTCTTTTCGTTCGCTGATATCAGCGATCCGAACTAGATTCATGGTGCGTCCGGCTACAGTAATCGGCTTGGCTGCAATGTTTCCCCAGAAAATCTTACCCTGAAGAGTAATATATTCAATCTCTAGGCTCCAGAAACCTTTTGACTGCATATCTCTGACGATCGCATCCGTTTCGTTGGTAGTGAATGGCCGCAACTGGAGTGTCTGCCCATTGATATCGATCAATTCAGCGTTGTCAACCGCCTCAAACATTTCTACTGCCCGCCGATTGCAATCTAGGGTGAGCAGGGTTTGCGGATCGACTAGAAAAATGGCATCGGCAGATTCGTTAAAAATTGCTTCTCGCAAATCCCGATTGTGGATGAGTTCCTCTTCGGCTTGTTTGCGTTCGCTGATATCATAGTTAACCCCAATCATCTGTACAGGTTCACCCTGTTGGGCACGCTTGAGAATGCCGTAGCCTTTAAGATAACGAATTTCTCCACTTGGTTGAACGATGCGGAACTCGACATTATATTCTTGCTTTCCTAGCAAAACTTGCTCTATAGTTTCCAACATATAAGGGCGATCGTCTGGGTGCAGGCAGTTTAACCAAGCATCAAAAGAACCGTCAAAATCAGTGTTGCTCACTCCATACAGTTCGTACATCCGATCGTCCCAAATCTGCTTTGCTTGGACCAAATCATATTCCCAAATACCAAATCCTCCAGAGCTAATAGCTATGGTTAGCCGTTCGGAGAGGTGATGCAACTGTTCTTCTGCTTGCTTGCGTTCGCGCAGCGCGGCTTGCTGTTCGCTAATATCGGTCAGTGTGCCAATGTAGCCAATAATGGTGTCGTTGGTGTTGATTTCGGGTAGCACTTGGACATAGAACCAGTTGATGCTGCCATCTGGGCGTAGATGTCTGCCCTCACTCTGATAAAATTCCCTTGGGTTAACAGGTTCTTGCTCAAATTTTAGAGACCATTCCCTCCCCAAACGCTCGGCGTCTTCTGGGTGCAAAGCCTGTAGCCAACCTATCCCCAATGCTGCCTGTGTTGGTCTACCAGTCATCTCACTCCAGCGATCGTTAGCATAGATGCAGTTACCAAAGGCATCCAGTCGGAAAATAGCTACAGGAGCCGCTTCTGCCAAATTTGCATAACGGAGTTCGCTGTCTCGCAGGGCTGTTTCTATTTGTTTTTGCTGGGTAATATCTTTGGCAATACCCAGAAAGCCGATATTGTTTCCTTCTAGATCCTGGAGAATTTTTACTGACAGAAATACAGGGAACCGAGAGCCATCTTTACGAATGTAAGTCCATTCGTTTTCATAGGTATTTCCGTCTTGAGTGACGATAGTAAAAAATTCCCTACCAGGTGCAATTTCCCTACCCAATTTCAACGAGAGTTCTGCTGCTCGTTGTTTGAGTTCATCTGGGTCGTGAAATGTAGTTGGATTTATTTGCCGAACAACTTCATCTGCTGTGTAGCCCAACATTTTCTGAGCAGCTGCGTTGAAGGTTTGAATGCCATTTGAGTTATTAGAAATAATGGCATAGTCAGTGCCATCTAAAATAGCTTGTTGCAAATTAACGATCGCTAACAATTGAGCTTCTGCCTGTTTGCGCTGTGTAATATCAATATGACAACCAATCATCCGCAGGGGATTGCCGTCTCGATCCCACGCAATGACGCGACCGGAACAAATGACCCAAACGGTAGAACCATTTTTATGTCTATATCTCACCTCATTGTAAAAGGGGATTTGTCCGCGACTTTGGACGTGTTGCTCAAAAAGTTCCAGAACACCTGGTAAATCCTCTGGAAAAATCAGGCGTTGCCAGCTCTCTGGTGTATTTGGCAACTCACGATCTTCATAGCCGAACATCTGCTTGAAGGTTAAGCTCAAGTACTCCTGATTGCCGGGAATATCCCAGTCCCAGTAACCTGCTAGGCCGACTTCAAGAATTTGCTCCAGAAGATGTAATTCAATTCGCAGCATTTGGGCCCGCCGCCGTTCCTCCTCTGAGAGCTTGCGTTCTGTGATATCTATCAGCACGCCCAGCATTCGCAGTAATTGTCCGGTTGCGTTGTAAACTCCCCGTCCTTTTGCCGATACCCAATGAATACTGCCATCTTGCCAGACAACTCGGTATTCCACAGCATAATCGGTTTGTGTGGCGATCGCCTGCCTCAGTTGCTGCTCAATACATTCTCGATCCTCTGGATGTACTTGACCCCGCCACTTTTCATAAGTCCAGTTCACATCACTCAGATCGGCACCAAAACAGCGAATTGCATTCTCGCTAGCAAATATTTGATTAGTGATTGGGTTCCATTCCCAATAGCCAATACCAGCAAAACTCAGGGTCAGCTTGAGTTTTTCTTCACTGGCTTTTAGCGCTGCTTCTGTCCGTTGGCGTTCTGCTAGTTCTGCCTGTAGTTGCTGATACGCACTTCCCTGTTGAATGGCGATCGCTATTTGCACCGCTAGTCGATCTAACAAATCTAGTTCTACTGATTGCCAATGACGAGACGCACTACATTGGTGAGCAATTAATAATCCCCATAATTGCTCTTTGACCAAAATAGGTACTACTAGATTGGCTTTAACTTCAAATTGTTCTAGAAGCTGCAAATGACAATTGGTTAAGCCAGCCTGATAAATATCGTCGATTGCTCGTTTTTTCCCTTGACGATAGTCACTTCTGGCTCCCTTGTGAAAGCAGGTGTCTAGAATCTGCTTTCCCACAGCCACTGTCCAACCAGGAAGCACTGACTCTGCCATAATTGTGCCGCTCATATCCGGCTGAAATTGATAGATAACTACTCTATCTACTTTGAGAAACTGCCGCACTTCTGTGGCTGTGGTACGCAGAATCTCTTCTAACTTTAGAGACTGACGAATCCGTAAGGCGATCGCAGCAATCAGTTGTTGTTGTTCCCGACTTTGTTCTAACTGTCGAGTCAAATCCATCCGCTCAATGGCATGATGAATTGCACCTTGAAGAACTTCAGATGTGAGTTTCTTTTTAACCAGATAATCTTGCACACCACTTTTCATCGCACGGACAGCAGTAATTTCATCCCCTTGTCCTGTCAGCATAATTACAGCAGTTTGAGTATTGCTATGGCATTCCCGAAACTGCTGAATAAACTTCAGTCCATCCCGATCGGGCAACGCAAAATCTAGCAAAATGATATCTGGTATCTCCTGTTGACACCATTTCAGTGCTGGCGTTCTCGTCTCAAATTCCAAAAAGCGGTAGGTATACAGGCTGTCTTGCTCCAAAAATCGACGATATACTCAATGCGTTCGCTTCTCGTCTTGATAAACACGCTTTGGTTGAGCGCCAAACTCAAGCAAAGCTAGACGACCTGAGAATGAATATTGCTCACTCATTACCTCACGAACTGAATACGCCTTTAAATGGTATTCTCGGTATGTCACAGTTGTTAATACAAAATTGTGAGTTCATGCCTGACTCTGAAGAAGTCGAAATTGCCGAATTAATTTACAAATCTGCCAATCGCTTGAATGCACTAGTTCAAAGGTTTTTATTATATAGTAATCTGGAATTAATCACTAAAAGTCTCGAAAAAACTCGTCAATTCAAAGAAAAAAAAGATAGATGTTTGGCTGAAAAGATTATTATTGAAATAGCTTTTAAAAAAGCTAAAGAAAACTGTAGATCAAAAGATTTAAAATTAGAGATCCAAGAATCTACAGTACAATTGTCAGAAGAAAATTTGAGTATTCTGATTGAAAAATTACTGGATAACTCTTTCAAATTTTCTTTACCAAGCAGCAAAATTCAAATTCTAAGTAAGATAGAAGGTAGCAAATTTAATTTATATGTAATTGACAATGGCAAAGGAATGAAAATTGAAGAGATTAGTAAAATTGGAGCTTTTGTACAATTTAATCGAAAGTTATGGGAGCAACAAGGCTCTGGCTTAGGACTGGCTATTGTTCAGCATATAGTTAAATTATATGGTGGTGAATTTACAATCGATAGCATTCCTGAGAAAGGAACTATTGTAAGTGTTAGTTTGCCTTGCTAGTACAGTACGGCGTAAATAAACCACCCATTCAAAACCAATGTAAATGCTTACGCTGTATTAATTTTGAATGCGTGAATTTTGAATTTTGAATTCCGCCTTGCAGTACTAGGGTGTACTTGCCAATATAATCACAATAAAATAGCCAAGTTATTATTCAGTGGTTTGAAGTGCGTTTTTTTAACACCAGATTTGCACAACATGACCTTTCAACTGTTGTCCTAACCAAGGTGTATTTTGTGAAAGTGTATAAAGACTTTTCCGTTCGACTTTCCAAGTTTGCTGGGGATCAAATAAAGTAAGTTCCGCTAGTTGATGAGGTACGATCGCACTTACTTTTTCCCCCAAACACTCTGCTGGATTGGTACTCAATGCCCGCCATAATTCTAAAGCTGTAAATTCCTCAGTTTCAACGAGATATTGCCATAAAAGAGGTAGTGCTAATTCTAAACCAATTGCTCCTGGAGGCGCTTCGGCAAAGGCTTGGACTTTTTCTTCGTAGCTGTAGGGTGTGTGATCGATAGCGATCGCATCGATTACACCCGCACGTACCCCTGTACGTAACGCCGCCATATCACTGGGATTACCTAAAGGCGGATCTAAATGCAAGCTGCTGTGATAACTCTTAACTGCTTTTGTATCAAGTAAAAGGTGCATCCAGGTGGTGCTGGCGGTGATGGGTAAACCAGCCGCTTTAGCTGAAGCAATTAATTCCACGCTGCGAGCTGTGGAAACACGCATGATATGAACTGGTGTGCCGATGGTTGCAACCAATTCAAGCATAGCTGCGATCGCAGTTGTTTCCGCGCTGGTGGGTATTGGGGGTAAACCAAAACGGAGAGCATTTGTCCCTTCTCTCATTACACCATTGGCTGTTAACTGGCGATCGCTAGGCCAAAATGCTACTGGTTTGCCCAAAGGCTGGAGATACTCTAACACTCGCTGCACCAGCGCCAAATTTTCTAAGGGCTTACCATCAGTAAAACCAACAACTCCAGCAGACGCTAAATCTGCCAATTCCGTCATCTGCTTCCCAGCAACATCTACGGTGATAGCACCCCAGATATGAAGCAGGGGAGACAAACTCTTCTCTGCCCCTCTGCCCCTCTGCCCCTCTGCCCCTCTGCCCCTCTGCCCCTCTGCTCTCTTGTGCTGCAATGCCACAAGCGCAGGGTTATCAATAACTGGGGATGTATCGGGTAAAATACTAACTCTAGTAAAGCCGCCAGCAGCAGCAGCTTGTAAGAAAGACAAGAGGGTTTCCCGTTCTTCAAAACCAGGTTCACCAGAGTGGCTGTACAAATCGACTAACCCAGGGCCGAGAACTAATCCCTGACAATCTCTGATTTGAGTATCGGAACTGATGTCAGAAATGTGCGAAGCCACTTCTCGGATATAACCATCAGCAATCAGTACATCAAAGAGTTCGTCAATTTCAGAAACAGGGTCAATTACTCGTACTTTTTGCAGCAGTTCAATCATAAAAGTTTTAGTTATGAGTTAGGAGTTAAGTAGGTAGGCATAATTAAACATAAAGTAAAATCCTAGTTCGTAGTGAGCGATTCATCGCTCAAAGAAAGGATTATAGGACTAAAGTCCTTACTACAAACTTTAATTTATTTACGTCTAGCTACTGATAAGTTATTTGTTTTTCAGTCATTGCTTCTAACTTTATTCCTCACTCTTCACTCCTCACTTTTTCTAACTCCTTCTTACTCAGAACTCAGCACGGGCTAAACGCCCCGCTGACGCTAACAGCACTCACAACGCTCCCGCTGCTGTTTTATCTAGTACACCTCCACCAAAGTGATAAGTGATATTCATTGCTTGCAGTACTGGTAAACCATCGATTCCAGCAGGGTAGTCGATAACACTGACTGCACCATTACCCTGACGAAAACTCCAGAAGTTTTCCAGCGATAAACCCAGAATGTGACAAAGCAAGGTTTTGTTAGTAGCGTCATGAGCTACTACTAATACAGTTTTGAATTGATTATTTGATGCTGCTTGCAGAATTGATTGCCAAGCTGCAACGCTGCGCTCCCACACCTGTTGTAAATTTTCCCCTTCAGGCATTTGCACTTGCGTTGGTATCAACCGCCATCGCTGCAATTCTCCTGGGAACTCTTGCTCTATCTCTGTTTCTAATTTTCCTTCCCAGAGACCATGACTGATTTCTCTTAAACCATCTTGCAATTCTAATTTTACATCCGGATGTTGTTTTAAGATAATCTCTGCTGTTTCTTTAGGGCGCAGCATTGTGCTACTGTAAGCATTATCAATTGCTACATCTTGAAGAAATTCGCTGGCTTTTTGTGACTGTTGTCTACCGTTGTCGTTGAGGGGGACATCAATTTGTCCTTGAAACCTGGTTTGGCGATTCCAGTCGGTTTCACCGTGACGCACTAGTAACAATCGTACTCCTTGATGATCCGGTCGCAATGAAGGTAGAGTTTCTCCGGTGTGTTGCGTCTGATTTAAAGATTCTAGCTGGACTGGTTCGCCTAATCCTCCAGCAAAATTTAATACGGTGATACCACAGTTAGATTGCTGTATTGAGTGGTAGCGACTGGGAGGGATTCCTAACGCTGTGCTAATCAAAGCGCGATTGATTCCGTTATGTCCCACTATGAGAATGGTTTCGCCTTGATGTTGAGACAAAATTTCTTGCCAAAACTGCCGTGCTTGTTCGTATAAAGCAAGAACGGGAAAATGTTCTCTTGTTCCTTCTGCATCATTAAGCAACATTCGCAGTTCGTCGGGGTGTTGATGCCAAGTGCGGTAGTCTTCAGCAAATTTTTGCTTGACTTGGGCAGTCAGCAATCCTTCCCATAAAGGTAGATCGATTTCTAGTAGCAAATCAGAAACTTGAACTACAGCAGATTTTTGAGCATGAGTAGCTAACTCATTATGGATAATATCTGCTGTGTGTTTCGCTCGTTGTAAAGGACTGCTGTAAATCGTATTAAATAAGATATTGCTGAGGGCTTTGCCTACTAGACTTGCATCCTTACGACCTTTTTCGGTTAATGTTGACGCATCAGTGCGTCCTTGGATGCGCCGCTCAGTGTTATAACCGCTTTGACCGTGGCGCACAATGATGACCTTTAAAGTTTTATTTTTCAAAAGCTTCAGCCTTATTTTTACAAAAAATACTCAATTAATGCTCAAATTAATTAATTAAGTGCATAGTTGCACATTAAAAGTATAGATTTATACTCATTTTTAATGCTCAATATATGCTCAGATTTATCTTACTTCCTAATTACTCCAAGTAATACTCTGAGTTAAAATGACTCCTTACAGTACAAGCATTCTAGCCATCTTTGTCATCAGGGCATTCATTCTTATCTGTTAATAGTTCCATCCTTTGACTGTAGATGGTAGACTGGAGGCAATTCTAGACATGAATAGGGATATCGTGAGAGTCATTATCACTCACTATTGATAATAGATTGGGTGCGATCGCCGGAAATACGATCGAAGATGTAATCCATGAAGTCTTGTATCCAGCATTGCCAGTCGGGCGGATACCGTAACGTCGGCATGAGAAACGGTCAAAATACTTTTGAATATCAATAGCCTGCAAACAGCAGATATCCCTTGTGAATTATGACTAGTATTTCTGCATCACCAATCAAGCTGCATCGTCATCGAGAGCAATTTCCCGCTTTAGGGAATAAGGCTTATTTTAACTATGGAGGACAAGGGCCCATGCCCCAAAGGGCAATGGATGCGATCGCCCAAACTCAAGCTTACGTTCAGCAAATAGGCCCCTTTGGCAATGAGGCGTTTAGCTGGATAGCACCTCAAACTCAAGCCGCTAGAGTTGCGATCGCTTCGGAGTTAAATGCACCATCTGAAACAATTACTCTCACTCAAAATGTCACTGTTGGCTGTAATATCGCCATGTGGGGCATTGAATGGCGGGCTGGCGATCATCTGCTACTCTCAGACTGCGAACATCCAGGCGTAATTGCTACAGCACGAGAAATCTCGCGGAGATTCTCTGTAGAAGTTACCACTTGTCCCCTAAAAGCGACTTTAAATGAGGGCGACCCTGTAACCATCATTGCCCAGCACTTGCGCCCCAATACCCGCCTAGTAATATTGAGTCATGTTTTCTGGAATACCGGTCAAGTTTTACCTCTAGACAAAATTGCCGAAGTATGCAGAAATAATCATTCTGCACTATTAATAGATGCTGCTCAGTCTGCTGGTTTATTGCCTTTAAACTTGACTGAATTGGGAGTAGATTTTTATGCTTTCACTGGTCATAAATGGTTATGTGGCCCTGCGGGTGCTGGTGGCTTGTATGTCCGGCCAGAAGCACGAGAAAGCCTAAAACCTACGTTTATTGGCTTGAATGGTGTTGTTGTAGATAGTCAATCTCAACCTGTAGATTGGCTTCCAGATGGGCGACGATACGAAGTATCTACATTAGCTTATCCGTTGTATCTTGGTTTGAAGGAAGCGATCGCAATTCATCAGCAATGGGGAACGTCACAGGAACGTTATGAGCAAATTTGTCATAACAGTGAGTATCTCTGGCGACAATTGACGGCGTTACCTGATATTAAATGTTTGCGAACTTCCCCACCTGAAAGTGGTATAGTCTCCTTTCAACTTGAAAATAATCAACCTCAAGCTAATTTGAAGTTAGTAAAATTTTTGGACTCACAAAAAATATTAACTCGGACAATTGCCGATCCTAGCTGTATACGTGCTAGCGTCCATTACTTTACTTTAGAATCGGAAATCGACCAATTGATTGAGGCGATTCAAAATTTTTGCAAAATTAATTAAAAGTTATGAGTTGTAAGTTAGCGTGTATAAATTATGATTTCAACTCCTAACTCATAACTCTTAACTCCTAACTATAAAAGAAAATGGAACGCCCAATCTTATACTTAGCCATAACTAACCACGGCTTTGGTCATGCTACCCGCACGGCTTCTGTAGCTGCAACAATTCAAAAGTTATGCCCAGAAGTTCTGCTAATTGTGGTGAGTACTGCCCCACGCTGGCTGTTAGAGTGCTATATAGAAGGCGATTTTATTTATCGTCCTCGTGCATTTGATTTGGGTGTGGTGCAAACAGATAGTTTGACAATGGATAAAGTAGCGACTTTAGAAAAGTTGCTCGATATTCAGAAGCATCAAAATTCGCTGATTGCCTCAGAAGTGAATTTTATCCGCCAAAATCGCGTCGATCTTATTTTGGCAGATATTCCCTTCCTCGCTCCTGGGTTTGCCAAAGCTGCAAATATTCCCTGCTGGATGATGAGTAACTTTGGTTGGGACTTTATCTACCGAGATTGGGGAGGCGAATTTACCGCAGTTGCAGATTGGATTAGTGATTGGTATTCAAAGTGCGATCGCCTGTTTCGTCTTCCTTTCCACGAACCAATGCCAGCCTTTAATAATATCACAGATGTCGGCTTAACAGGCGGTTCCCCCCGTCACTCTCCTGATGATTTACGTTCTCTTTGGGGAATAACTGCACCAGTCGAAAAAACCATTTTGTTAACCTTTGGCGGGTTGGGTTTACAGCAAATCCCTTATGATAACTTACAGCGATTTCCAGATTGGCAATTTATCGTATTCGATCGATCTGCCCCTGATTTACCTAATTTATTGAAAATTAATGACCGCAAATACCGCCCTGTAGATTTTATGCCTATTTGTGGTCGAGTCGTCTCTAAACCTGGTTATAGTACTTTTTCGGAAGCCACAATACTAGGAGCACCAATTGTCACCATACCGCGTGAAGACTTTGCCGAAGCAACTTTTATTGTAGAAGGCATAGCTAATTATAATCAGCATCAAATCATCACCCCATCTGAGTTTTTTCAAGGAACTTGGAATTTTCTCCATGAGTTACCTCAACCTCCAAGGCAATCTCAACCAATTGCTAAGGATGGTAATGAAACTATAGCTCAAGCTGTTATCAATTATTGCCAGATTAAAAGATAGTAGATAATATTCCTCAGAATAGATAAGATTGGCTAATTACTAACAAAACTTATCCCCAGGGCAAACGCATCTTCTTTACTAATAAAAACTAAAAAAGATTTCAAAAGAATATAAATAATCCTAAAAGTTGCTATAATCTATATTTAAATGCATTCGGCCCTGGCTTTTACCCAAATTACCTACTTCTCAATTCTTGACTTCAATTACTAAAACTACTGCTATATCTACTTTATACATTTTCACTCTTTTATTAAAAAAAATATGACTAATGCGTAGCCATTCGTCATTGTTTAAGTGAGTTTGCTCTGAGCGCTGAACAAATTTCACAAATTGCTGTGTTTGTAAGTTTTGGGCAAAACAATTATTTGTTAACGTTTCTGGTAAATATGAAACTTTGACAGTAAAAAGTTTTTCATAAGTTTTTTATTCCCTTCTATGCCAATCTCTTCAAATCCAGACTGCTCCATCAATTCTTTTGTTTTATTGCTATCAAGAATTAACAAATCAGCAGTTGTATCGCTGATTATTTCACCATTGTTTTCTCTGATCCAGAGATACTGCTTCTTAACGCCTGTATCTGTTTTTGAAACTTTGACCTGATGGATTATATCTCCTGGTAATTTCTCTACCCTATCTATATGCATACCTTGAGCGCTCAGAACCAATAGACCATTCATTTTGAGATGTTCAGCGACACGCCTTAATGCTATTACATTATTTTCAATACTATTAATACTACTACATAGTAAGTATTCATTGTCGGTATTTGTATCTAAAAAAAACCAAACGCCACTATTTGAATAAGCTAGATCAAAACTCTCTTCTAGTTGCATATTAAGAACATCAGATTTGACTAATTTAATTTTATTTCCCAGTCGTTTTTTTGCTACATCTAACATTTGTTTAGAAATATCAATTCCTGTTAAGTTACAATTCGGTTTTAGTTTTAAGACTCTTTCTGCTACTAGACCTGTACCTACTCCTATCTCTAGGATATTATTAGAGTATCTAATTATAGGAAACAGAGCTCTAACAACCTCATCGTGGTACTCAGTGTAAATATATTGAAATAATAAATCATAATAGTTTGCTGGATTGTCGGCAAATATATTCATAAAACCCTCGTCAAAGTCGGCTCTTGAAGCAAAAAAATCTTATAGGTAGATATTAATTATACTGGACTTTAGACTATTAATTTTGAGCGTGGACACGATATTTTGATTAGATGCCAATTTTAATAATAGTTGAGTCGTGTGGCGATCGCAAGAACAAGTTGTTTAATATGCTTATAATACCTTAATTTCAGTATTCCACATGACTCACTATCAAAAGTTACTCAGAATTTCTACTACTGGCAAATCTTTTCAAAACATCACCGCAAAAATTGAAGCTATAGTTGCAGAATCGGGAGTAGAAACCGGCCTTTGTACTTTATTTTTGCGCCACACTTCAGCTAGTTTAGTAATCCAAGAAAATGCCGATCCTGATGTACTTGTAGATTTAGCTAATTTTATGGCAAAACTTGTGCCAGAATCAGGTAAATACATTCATGATGCCGAAGGTTCCGATGATATGCCGGCACATATTCGTACTGCACTTACCCATACTTCTGAACATATACCTATTAATCGCGGCCACTTAGTACTAGGAACTTGGCAGGGAATTTATATTTGGGAACATCGTCAACGCAGTCATTCTAGAGAACTAGTTGTGCACATTTCTGCATAGCAAATTTCTTAAATTTAGAAATCGTAGTTAAATTCTATTAGGACTTACGCAAGTGTCCTATTTTTTTGTGCAGCTTGTCCAAAGTCAATAATCAATAATTCCAAAACCTTAACTTTTGGGAGACTATACTAAGTATTTTTACACTTTTGGGATGGGAAAATTCCTTTATTGATAATTAACTAGACATACACTGAATATTTCATGTCAGTTTGTAAACTTAAAAGTTAAGTTTATTTATATAATTTTAATAACTTATTTATTCTCATATAAAATAATAGTTATGTAACCTGCTTGGGCTATTACTATTACTATGAAGCAAAAACTAACACCAACTAATACTTTTCAGATTATTGATGAAATCCTTGCCCAGCAGCCTGTTAAATTATTGTCACTGAGTCCTAAAAAAATATTAATTACCAGCTTCACAGAATTAGAAAATTTGATTGTGGAACAAAATAGTGACATTCAAATTATCACAAGTATTCAAAAAACTCTCGAAAGCATAGTCCGTACTCAATTGCAAAACTTCCCAGAAAACATCTTTTGGGATTTCGATTTTCTGGTAAGCAGTATGCTTAGGCAAGCTTTAAATGCAGAGGAAGGCGCTATTGCATTCTTAAAAACTTTTGGTGAAAAAATGGTTTGTCTAACAGAGATGTTCGGCAATAAAACGGAAATTCGCTTTCGTT
The DNA here is from genome assembly GCF_034530975.2 of Nostoc sp. DedQUE07. NCBI lineage: Bacteria > Bacillati > Cyanobacteriota > Cyanophyceae > Nostocales > Nostocaceae > Nostoc > Nostoc sp. DedQUE07. The sequence goes on from NZ_JAVRCC020000005.1 coordinate 112,925, forward strand.
ATGTTCATGATTTTATGTATGGGTTTGAGTGGGCAAGATGGGTACAAAAAGAGCCACAAAAACGCGCACATATAGAGCCTTTTAGTCTGTTATTTTTAGATTATTTACTCATCAAAGGTAAGGAACTTTTACAACGTATTAAGCATGGTCAGGTCGTATCTTATAAACTGTGTGAGACGGGCTACCGCAACCCTTTCACCTTTTCTCGCGAACCAGAAGATGAATACCGTCTGCTAACTTATCTTGCTGAAGAACAACTTATTCCAGTAGCAGTATGGAACTGGAATGCTAGCCCTGTATGGAATAAACCTTTTCAGGAAATGCGGCAACAATTAGCATTAAAATTAAATATTCAACCACAGAGACGCTGATTAGTAATTAAAAATTGCTGAAGAAAATAATTATGAAAATTGCTGATTTAATTACTTGGTTTGAAGCATGGGCGAATCCTGCTTGGTGTGAAAGTTGGGATAATTGTGGCTGGCAAATTGAACCAGGAGTTTTGCAGGAAGAAACACGGGTTTTGGTATGCTTGACACCGACTTTGGCGGTAATGCAAGAAGCGATCGCAAAAAATGCTAATCTGATATTTGCCCATCACCCTTTGATTTTTAATCCTCTCAAATCTTTACGTACTGGTGAAGCGATCGCTGAAATGGTACGGTTAGCATTTACCCATAATATTGGTATTTATACTGCTCACACGAATTTTGACCAAGTGCAAGATGGGACTGCTGACGTTTTAGCTCAGATTTTAGAACTCAAAGAAGTTACTCCCATAGAACTTACACAAGCAGGATTAGGATATGGTCGTGTTGGTTTGCTAGAACCATTTCTAACATTACAGGAATTACTCGCAACCATTCAAACCCGACTTTCTCCCCCTAATTTGATTTTTTCCCCAAGTGCTAATTTACAGCAAACAATTTCACGAGTTGCTGTTTTGGGTGGTTCGGGGGCTAGTTACATTTCAGCCGTCGCCAAAACAGGTGCCCAAGCTTATCTAACTTCTGACTGTAAATTCCATCAGTTTCAAGAAAGCCGCGACCGCAATATCATTTTAATCGATGCCGGACATTACGCTACCGAACGTCCCGCTTGCGATCGCTTAGTGCAAAAATTCCAATCTTTAAACTTAGACTGGGTGCAATTAAGTCAAAAAGATGAAGATTTCCGCCAGTTTTTTGCTTGATTGCTGATGTCTCATTATATTTTGTCAATGCTTTTTGAAAAAGTTGTTGTATTTTTATTCTGTTAAAATATTCGGCTTTTCAACATTGATGCTGAAAATTCCTGTGCCCTTTTATCTGTGTAATATTAAAGTATCCAAAACTCATATTGTGATATTAATCACTGATTGAGCGTAATACTAATCACACAGTATTAATGTTTCATATCAATTAGTAAAAGAGGAAAATGTTCCACACTAGACCTAATAATTTGCTCATTCTGCCCTAATCAAGATGATTCGCACAATTATCGCATCTGCTTTCCAAACTGGATATCTGAGTGTTGAATCTGAGGGTTTACTCCAGCAGGTGCTAGCCACTAAATGCTATCAGCCAGAGGATTTGCCAGAACTCGCAACCCTATACGATGCAGTTCGCGTCGGAAAAATTAAACGAGAAGCATCCTCGTCAAACGTGCTTATAGAATTTCCTTTACCACATAAATCCTCCTAAACTTCTAGAGTAGAATTTTCTCATGGTCTTTTCCTTTACTCTTCCCTGACGCTGTTGCCTTTTTTCAGGTTTTTGCCTGAAAAACTCAAAACTATTTGGGTGTTGTTGTCGAAAAGCATCAAGGTCAGCAAGAGAATGAGTTAAGATCAGATACAAGTGGGTAAAAGTAAAGCCAAGTCCCCGGACTTCCCAGTAATGCCAATGATTAAAAGTAGGCAAATTAAACAACCGCAATCAACAATTGTTTTGGAGTATTCTTTATTACATAATGGTAAGAATGACTCAGCAGCAAATATGAACCTGGTTAGGACAGGTACCGAATTGTTTGACTTTTATAGAAGCAGACATTCCCTAGAATAAGCTGGAGGGAGATTGAGTTCATTGTTAGAGCAACCATTGATTTATGACCCAACATTATCCTGATATTTTGACAAATAGAAGCAAATCTTGGGATTGGGTTATGAAGCGCACTTGTTCTAAACGGTGAAATAAACCTCTTAAAGGTGTAATGTAATGGGGTAGAACCCAGATTTTGACAGGTTTAACTACGTTGTTTAAAAAGGCAGAAACAGTACATGCTACACCGCAAGATTTATCAACTGTGTTGCGATGGGCGCGAGGTATGTGTTTTCTTGCGGGACCAGCAACGCTGGATTGAACGCGCCCGCATCATAGACATAGAGGGAGATTTAGTGACCCTACGCTATGAAACAGAAGAAGAGGACGAAGTTTGTTCTTGGGAAGAAATGGTTCGCCTCGAGAGCATTGGTGCTGTAACGCAAAAATTGGCTTCAGTACCGCGCGGTAATGTAGAACCTCTGATGACTGAAGATTGTCCCGAAGCAGAGCGCATCCACAACCGTTACACTGACTCGAATCCAGAATAAATAGTCATTAGTCATTAGTCATTAGTCATTAGTCATTGGTCATTGGTCAAAAATGACAAAGGACAAAGGACAAAGGACAAAACAGCTAATGACTATTGGCTATCATTCAAGCCTTCAAAAGCAGGACAGTAACCTTCGAGAGTTACTTTAAAGTTATACAACGGGGAAGCTGGATTCCAACACCGCTGCCCCCTTTGATGTCGGCAAGTACCACAACAGTCTACATCTGTCCAGGTATAGCGATCGCTGTTTTGGTTGAGCAGTTCTCGTTGAGACAATCCCCTTAATACTAATTCTTCCCCTTGCCAACGAGCTTCGATTAAACCAGTATCGGCAAATTGCCGCCAACGCTGATCTGCAGTAATCACATTGGGTAGGGTGATTGTGATTACTGTTCCTAACTCTGTCAGTTCGCCTTCGTAGTTAGTCTCAGGTGCTGCTGGTTGTAAAAATGTGTCGCCGATGGGTAGTTCTACTAAGGTATCAGCCGCCGGAGAATGTACGTGGTAGCGGTTTTGCAACTCCTCTAAGCTAGTCAGGTCTGCCAAGTAGGCAGGGGAACCGTGGACAAAAATCACGTGCTGGGGTCGCAAATTATGAATTAGCTGCGTAGTACCAGGGCCATCGCTATGTTGAGCTAAGAGATAAGTTTCAAGAGTGGTGGGCGCTAAATATTCTTTGTTAACTTTTATATCAATTTTTTCTGGTAGGAGAATCAGCCAAGGCCCGGTGTCTAGTTGGCAGTGTTCGCCTAAATCAGATGTCGAGTCGGTGAGGACAATACAAGGTGACTTACCTACACTGGGACGATGTTCTGGTTGTAGACGACGCACGCGGGGACGTACCCGTTCATCCCAAAACAAGGGTTGATGGCGGGCGAAGTTCTGTACCGATGGGGGGAGATGGGGCAGCAGTTCAAGATATGCATCGCATCCAGTGGCGACAGCACCATCTACCCAGATATCTAAATCTCGTCCGGTGAAGTGGTGATGCGATCGCAAGAGCATTAATAATTCTTGACCTAATCCTAAAGCCGGGGTAGGAAGGATTACAGAACAATGGTCAGCGATCGCTCGATTAATTCGCTCGGCTAATTGATTTTCTTGGTTGCGGCGGTGAGGATGACGGGATGTGCCATAACTACCTTCAATAATTAGCACATCCAAATCTAAACCCCGCAGTTCCTCTAAACGCAAACCTTCTACTAGTCGGGAGTTCGATAAGAAAAAGTCCCCTGTATACAGTAGCTTGTAAGTACGCTGCTGGGTGGTATAAGTCAGGAGAATTGCTACTGCTCCTGGTAAATGTCCGGCGGGAAATAATTCTGCCACCAAACCATCTTGGAATTCCACAGGCGATCGCAATGGCAAGGCATGACAAAATTGGGAAATTTTCTCAGGGTCTTCATCTACCCAATTCAGCGGTAGTAACTTGCTAGTTACTTCACTACCATAAATCGGTAACTTGGGAAAAGCTGTATGCAGCGCCAGTAAGCCTTTGGCGTGATCTGGGTGAGCGTGACTAATCAAAACTAAATCTGCTGGTAGGGGCGAACTAGTTCCACGTCCCGATTTAGTAAGCCCCTTAACCAACGATGAAATATCCTCAAAACCACAGTCTAATAGGATGCGGTGCGGGCCCATTTTCACCAACAAACACACGCCCTCATTGTCATGCTGGACGCTATAGGGCAAACATTCTAATTCACTACCCGTTTCCGCAGCATCTACGCGAGAGGATGCCGATAGATTATCCCTCATGCTCTCCTCCCCTCAAACCTCATCGTCATGGACATATCCCAAAAGCCAAAAGTTACACAAATTTTGGTTTTGTGACTTAGGGGTAAGTTTTATTATGCGCCCCTACACCCTGAGAATACAGATTTTTGATTGGGGAGGACGCCTGCACCGAACCCGCACTGGTTCAAAAAGGTGGGCTAACCAGAAGCTATCAAACTAGGAGCTACAGCAGTTTGCCTCTGGTTTCTTTTCCCTTTACAAGTTTTGAACGCTCTTAGCCAACTCACCCTCCGGGAAGTCGATCGAGCGTCTACAGATTTATCTCAATGTGCGGAGCCATTGCCATGATAATTATCTGAATCATAGAATCCATTCTTCGTGCCAAAAAATAAGCACGAAAGTGTAAATATAACTGTTAATCCAGCTAGAATCAGCTTTACATCCATTTGTCTGCTGCCCTTTACTCAAAGACTTTCCTATATTAATTTAGTGCTTCCGCAATCAAACGGAATCACTAGAAAATCTTTACTATGCTTATATGGATTGGGCAATAGGTAAATTTACCACAATCAGTCAAATTGTAGAACCTTTCGGTCAAGCTGTCTATCCATCTAGATGTAAAGCAATATGACAGCAGGAGCAATTTTCTACAGCCCGTAAAAATCTTCATCTAAAAATAGCATCTCCCGAACCGTACCGCTTGGCAATTAAAGAGTGCTAAAGGATTTCCAAGAAATAAATTATCCCAATAAACGTAGACGCATACCCCTACGGGGAAGCAAGCTACGCAAAGCGTCTGTCTGCGACACGCTGCGCGAACGTAGGCCGCAAACTACCACTCCAGGCGCAGAGAACACAGAGAGAATCTTTGCGTCAGTTTTGGGATATTTTTTATTTGGAAGTCCCTAATTTTGATTAAACAACCACAAAATTGTTTTCGCTGAGTGACAATCCAGTAGATAATTGTGCAAATTTTACCTGAGTAAACCCAGACGCACTGCCATCAAGGTCAAAGAACAGTCCACCTGTAGCACTGTTATAGATAAATCGTTGATTGCTTGTCGTTGCAGATGTTCCGAGGGTAAACTGACTTGTCTTAAGTGAACCTGGTGATAACCCGCCACCAAAGCCAGCAGCCGATACCTGAATCAGTTCATTAGTAGCGTTTAAGTCATAAATACTGTCAATACCTTTATTGTAATTATTGAAAACAAAGGTATCAGTACCAGTTCCTCCATAGAGGGTATCATTACCAAAGCCACCTATAAGGGTATCATTCCCACTACCACCATAGATTGTGTTTTTACCAGAGGCGCTAGAGGCAGAGATATAATCATTGCCAGCGCCACCATCAAGTAAGTTATCACCCTTTGAATTAGTAGCATTCAAGTTGTCGTCCCCAGTGCCACCATTAAGAGTGTTTTTTCCAGACGAGCGAGAGTCGTATGTGATGGAGACGTCGCGGGGTGAGTAGGGGTCGCTGGGAATATAGCTGTAGTTGCCAGAAATAGAGAGAGAATCATTGCCATCACCCCCAGAGAGCAAATTATCGCCTGTGGAACCGCCAGCACTTAAGGTATCCTTACCTGCACCGCCGTTGAGGGTGTTTTTACCAGACGAGCGAGAGTCGTAGTCTGCGTAGTTACCTCCGTCGTAGTAGCCAGAGATGGAGAGATTATCATTGCCATCGTCCCCAAAGAGCAAATTATTGCCTGTTGAACCGCTAGCACTCAAGTTATCGTCACCTACGCCACCGTTGAGGGTGTTTTTACCAGACGAGCGAGAGTTGTAGTCGTAGTCTGGGTAGCTAAAGCTTTCGTAGCCAGAAATGGAGAGATAATCATTGCCATAGCCCCCAGAAAGCAGATTATTGCCAACAAAGGAGTCAGTCCCCGTACCACCAATGAGGGTATCATTTCCCGCACCACCAATGAGGGTATCATCACCCGCACCACCTCTGAGCAAATCGTTTCCACTCAAACCATCGATTTTGTCATTACCGCCTTGACCATTAACGACATCATTGGAATCGTCTAACCCCGTAATGTTATTGTTGAGGTCATTGAGGAAAGTTACTGTGTTCTTGATGCCCAGGCTAGTATCAGTAGAGTTGGAATCGAGGACATTAAAGCTGTCGGTGATGCTATTTTGCCCGTCAAACAGGATATTACCAATTGCTGGTTTGCCTCCAGAAGCTTTCAGATTCTCTAAATTTTCTAGTTTGAAATTTTGTAGAATAACTACGGTATCAGTATTCCCCTCAAAAGTGATTTCTAGATCGTTGCCATTCTGAAGCAGCAGTAAATTTTGAGCAGTTAATCCTGCACCCTGAAATTTGATCGTGTCCACTTCAGCAATAACTGCTGCTGTCGGGTTAGTTCCTTTACCGATGCCACCAAAATCAGTGATTGTATCAGTGCCGTCGCCCAAGTCGTAAACAAATTTATCGTTGCCACCGCCACCTGTGAGAAAATCACCTCCCACACCACCAATGAGAGTATCATTCGCAGTACCACCCTGTAGTAAGTCGTAGCCGCTGGTTCCAATGATATTTGCCATAATTTTTACCTACCTGATTCCATTTTTTTAGTAATTTCAGTTCTCAATCTTGAATTTAGCGCTGTTTTCGAGCAATCGTTAATTGAATTTGGGCAGTGGTTAATTGAATTCGGGCAGTCGTTAATTGAATTCGGGCAGTGGTTGATTGAATTCGGGCAACCTCCAAGAATTTACATAAAGTCATTCAATATATTTGTGATAAATAAATTAATTTATACTTAATAATGCGGGTGTCAATTAACCCTAATTCTGTCTATCTTAGTGCTGTACAGTCCAAGGTAGAAGTCAGTTTTTATCCTGGTGCATTGTGGAAGAATTGTAGGTTGGGTGAAGCAAAGCGCAACCCAACAAAGCTATGAAAATGTTGGGCTTCGTTCCTCAACCCAACCTACGTAGTATATGGTTTTTGGCGCTAACCCAAGCGTATTGTTCTATCAACAGCCTTTTACTTAGCCAATCAGTTTATTCAATTTAGTATTGGTTTGGATATGAGTATGATTTCATTTAGACCATTGATTTTGATTATAGGCACAAGTATTGGTTTACTGCCTTTGTTGTCCAACTGGTGCGTCCAAGCACAAAATCAATCACAAAACATTGAGCTAAAAGTTTATAGTGAAAACGAGCAAAAACAAAGCTGTCCAAGCAAAGTGATTGTCACTGAAAAACCCCGTCCTTATCAAGAAGGTAGTTTTGCAACAGATGGCTCTATTAACCTGAGTGCCTATGCTACTAATATTTCTGTTCAAGCCAGTAATAACTTTAGCGTTACATGGGTTGGGACACTCAAACCAAAATATGCTAGATGCATTGCTTCTGCTGGAATGACTAAGGTTGATGGGCAAGACTACTCTGGAAAGATTAATTATTTACGGATGCACTTTGTTAAAGGTAAAGTTTATTTCATCTTGGATTTGGCTGGTGGCTCCGATCCTAATGATTATCCCCTAGTAGTGCTAAAAAATAGTTTCAAGAATGGCAATCCTACCTGGACTTGGGGTGGAACTGACTAGAGGTAATACTGGAGTCAGGCGATGATTGTTGAGCAAAAGCCAAGTCACTTTCAATTAACTTGGCATTTGTTAGGTTAGCCCCACTCAAATTGCACAAGTGAAAATTTGCCCCTCTTAGGTCTGCTAGTGACAGATTAGCTCCTGTTAAATCTGCACCAGTGAGGTTGACTTCACTTAAGTTAGCACCACTGAGGTTAGCCCCCTGAAGTGAAGCTTTTTGCAAGTTTGCCTCGCTTAGGTTAGCCCTCATCAGGTATGCTTTACTTAAATCGGCTCCACTTAAATTCGCTTGACTGAGGTCTGCTGCTGTTAAATCAGCTTTACTGAGATTAGCTTGACTTAAGTTTGCCCAACTCAATGAGGCATAACTTAGGTTAATTTCACTTAGCTTCATGGTCGCAAGTACTGCACACCTCAAATTAGCATTAACAAAATTTCTTTCTCCGATTGCATAACGGCGTAAAATTTCATCAGTTGTTACTCTGTTCAAAACGGCTTTTGATATGCCTTGATAACACCATGTAGCTTGTAATAGTTTGGCAGCAGTGTTAACAGCTATTTCATCACTAGAAGTTACAATTACACCATTGCAGCCATCCCATTGACCGTTAAGCATTAGAGCAATCTCATTAGCGGCAGTAATTGAGTCAAATAGTAAAACAGATTCTTTATGCCTTTTTAACCAGTTATTCCAACCAATCGAGATAATATTTTTCATTTCTATAAATTTTGAATTTTTTAGACGATTCCGGCTTTAACTATCTATTTTGGCTAATGACAATCAGACTGGTGTGTGTAACAACCGACCCTTATTGTGCGTGCTTAACGAACGCTTCTAAAAGTTCTTTCTTAAGAAACGCTGGGCGGGTATGTTATTACACTTAAATATGTTCTTGTTGGGTGCGTAAGCTGTTAATCGTAGCGATTAAAACTAGGAAAATGGCCAAAATCAATACGGTATTTCTGAGCATTGAGTTATCAAAATGCTTGAGTGCGATCGCCACTAATGCCCAGACTATTACTCCTGCATAAGCGATGTCTCGACGCTGGATAACCATAACTGCTGCAACTGCTGTTGCTATCAATACCATGATGAGAGTCCAGATTACAGGAGAAATCCCCCAACCGTTCCACCCGTGAAAATCCAAGGCACACGCTACATTGACAATAGTCGCGACGCTAATCCAGCCTAGATAAATACTAATCGGAAAGTGAATACACCATTTTTTCAGCCGAGGTACACGCGATTTGCCAATTTCTAACTGCACATAGACAGCAATCAGGGGCAACAGAATCAAGAGCATTGCAATGACAGAAAAAGCAAAAAGCCGAGACAGAAACAGATATACCCAAATACTTTGAGCAACACAGGCGATCGCTAACAGATAACCTGTCTTACGTAAATCAGACTCATATCGTTGATTAGGTAGAGCTTGGTATACGCCAAAAGCAAACAACCCCAGGTAAATCAGCCCCCAGATCGCAAAGGCGTAATTAGCAGGGATAATCAAGACATTTTTAAACAAAGTATTGGAAATTTCCCCGATGCTAAGTCCATTGAGCGGAAAAACGTTCGATACTACGTTGATAACAAAAGCACCAAAGATTGCAGCCAAAGTAACAAGCTGCCGCCAAAGATCCCGGTAATTGCCTCTTGTGGACTGCTGCATAGGATGTTAACTCATAATCTTTTGTGGCTTTCTTTCAGCTTACATCTGAAAAGAGTGATGCATATAAGCCACAGCCATATCGAGCAAGTTAATCAGGAGTTAAACTAATTATTGACCTCACTGCTTTTAAGCTACTGTCCATGCAGCTACTTCAAACTACCGACAAAGATTTTTTTGTCAAATTCAAAACTCTTGTAAGCGATCGCCGGGAAGTTACAGTTGATGTTAGTGGGACAGTACGCGAGATTCTAGCTGATGTCAAAGTGCGTGGTGATGCCGCAGTTAAGGATTATACTAGCCGCTTCGATCGCAACCATCTCCAGTCTTTGCATTTAAGCGAAACTTTTATTGCCGAACACGCAGCACAATGTCCTGCTGATGTCTTGGCGGCGCTGGAATTTGCTGCTGAGAGGATTGTGGCTTTCCATGAAAAACAATTACCACAAGATATTGTCTACAGCGATGCAGTCGGGGTAAAACTGGGATTGAATTGGGTAGCGTTGTCGCAAGTGGGAATTTATGTACCAGGGGGACGGGCTAGCTATCCAAGTTCTTTGTTGATGAATGCCTTACCAGCCAAAATTGCTGGTGTTGAAAGAATTGTCATGACAGTACCGATGCCTGGTGGTGAGATTAATCCTGTCGTATTGGCTGCTGCTCAAGTTGCTGGTGTTACAGAAATATATGGCATTGGTGGGGCGCAAGCGATCGCAGCATTAGCTTATGGTACAGAAAGCATTGCCCCAGTAGATAAAATTGTTGGCCCTGGTAATGCTTATGTTGCTGAAGCCAAGCGTCAAGTCTTTGGCACTGTTGGCATTGATAGCATCGCTGGCCCTTCAGAAATTTTAGTAGTAGCCGACAGCCAGAACAACCCAGATTGGATTGCTTGGGATTTACTATCGCAAGCAGAACACGATCCTAGTGCCCAGTCAATCTTAATTACTGATTCCGAAATCTTCGCGCAACAAGTAATAAAGGCTGTTGAGAAAATTCTCGCCGATTTACCTACCAGAGAAGTTGCTAGTGCAAGTTGGCAAAATTATGCAGCCGTGATTCTAGTTAGCGATTTAGCCGAGAGTATACCACTGCTCAATCAACTAGCTCCAGAACATGTGGAATTGTGTGTGGATAATCCGCAACTCCTTGCCAATCAAATTAAGTGTGCCGGCAGCGTGTTTTTAGGACGCTATACTCCAGAAGCGATTGGCGATTATTTAGGAGGCCCCAACCATGTACTGCCAACTGCCCGTTCTGCCCGCTTTGCCTCTGGTTTGAGTGTCTACGACTTTCTCAAACGAATTACTTTTTTAGAATGTGACAAACAATCATTACAGACAATAGGCAAAGCAGCTATCACCTTAGCAGAGGCAGAAGGTTTGCCAGCCCATGCAGGTAGTGTATCTGTACGCTTAGATTGAAGTAGGCAGGAGGCAGGAGGCAGAAGGCAGGAGGCAGAAGGCAGGAGGCAGAAGGCAGGAGAGAGCATCTACATTTGACATTGATTAAAAGGTTCTCGAATAAAATAGAGTGCATCGCGTTTTTGAACTTCCATACCGCCTCTATTCCAGCTTCCCCAACGAGTTATAAATTTTTTCTCACCTTGGCGACGTTCAATCGCAACAGTAAAATTATTACGGAGTTCCCGATAACATCCATCTAAATTCGTTAAGGTCAAATCCAGTGCTGAGATATTAAATTTATTCTCCCCTTTATTGACAACAAAAAATCCTTCACTGCCCCGCTCCATTAGTAATACAGTCGTACTATCAATTGCTGTTAAAATATTTTCTTTGGTATTTTTTCCCTGAGTTCCTCGTTGATGCATAATTTGGCGGAATTTGACACCATGTTTGATAAAAGCAGCATCTCTATTATCCCAGTTGAGTATTAAAGGAGTGCCACGTTCTCTCGCCAAGATATATGCTGTTGCGAGGAAAGAATCAGAAGGATCGCTATAGGGGTTAATGGCATTAGAATTAATATCGCGGATCGTATCGTGGTTTCTGCCAAAAGTGACGCTACGCGGATCGTTTATGGCTGTCGGAACTCGCAGAGAACGCAAATCTCCACCAAAGCTGAAGGCATTTTTCATTGAATTGTAGAGAACAAAATCTGTGACAGCAGCAATCCAGTTATAATTTTCTGCACTGGTGTCACTATCTGTGATTACCTCAAGATAATTCCATGCTTTGCCTTGACTTTGTCGATCCACATAGCTGATGTACTCTTTAAGAACATCTGCTGGCATATGCTTGGCAGCATCAAACCGAAATCCATCAATTCCTAAATCTAGCAGTTTTTTTAAATGAGCTTTTTGAATTTTTTTAACATTATTGGTAAATCTCAATTCAGGAAGTCCACCTAACCAACAATTAATTTCTGAATCTCTATTGCCATCACTATAATTAATGCTACAAGATTTTTTCCCTGGACGATTTAAATCCCAATTAAAGTCATTTATAGAAAGACCTGAAAATTTAGTTAAATCTTCAAAATCATCATTGCCATCTAAATTAGCCATGTGATTGAAAACAACATCAGCAATCACTTTGACCTGACAATTGTGGGCTTGATTAATAAGCTTTTTTAAATTTAAGAGTGAACCTCTACCTTCGATAACGCTGTAATCTACAGGTTGATAGCGGGCCCACCATTCTGGAGCAGGATTAGATTTTTGGGCTGGAGAAATTTGAATGTGAGAGTATCCTTGCTTCCCTATTTCACAGACAAACTTTTCAATATCAGTATACTGCTGGTCAAATGCATGAAAAATCGCAGAAGGTCTTTCTCCTGCTAATGCCTGAATTGGGTAAATACAAGTTGCGCAGATGACAACTGCACAGATGAAGATATTTTTCATCAAAGATATTACTCCTAAACCGGATTGCGTTTTACTATTAGTTTGCCAAAGAAAATTGACTTTTTATTGAGTAATATCATGTCCGCTTAGTTACTTATTAAACCTCAAGAACCCCTCCCCCTGGCAAGGAACTACGGTGTACACACAAGTCGTATTACCCCCCTTAATCCCCCCGATGTATTGGGGGGAAACTGGAAAATCTAGTTCCCTCCCCTTTCTAAGGGGAGGGTTAGGGTGGGGTAAAACCTTGGGTTTTTCAGCTATTTCAGACTTGTGTATACACCGTAGCCTTAAAAAGGGGGAAACATAAAATTTAGTTCCCTCCCCAATACATACGGGGAGGGTTAGACAGGGGTAAAACTTACGCTTAAACCTAAATGGGTTGGGGCTGTTCTTGTTAGGTCTGTATTGGACTCAGCCGAGAAACACTATAAAATCTAAAATTACAAATCCAAAATTGATTGGGCATTATTGACGCGATGGTTTTTTACCAAAGCCATAGCGCATTGTATCCATAATCCAAGTTTGGAAGTTGTCAATGTAGCTAAATATCACTGGTACTACTACCAGTGTCAACAGAGTGGAAGTTGTAAAACCGCCCATAATGGCAATTCCCATTGGTTGGCGAACTTCAGAACCCACGCCGATTCCCAATGCTAAGGGCAGAATCCCGGCGATCGTTGCGAAAGAAGTCATTAAAATTGGACGCAGACGTGATACGCCTGATTCAACGAGCGCCTGACGTTGGGTTTTGCCTTCTTGCATGTTGATGATGGTATAGTCAACTAACAGAATCGAGTTTTTAGTGACAATCCCCAACAGCAACACGATACCAATCAGGGCATATATTCCCAAGGGTTTTTGAGCAACCATCAACGCTACCAATGCCCCGCCTAAACAAAAGGGTAAGGCTGCCATAATCGATAATGGATGGAGAAAGTTGTTATACAGCAGCACCAGAATTGCATAGATACACATTAATGCCAACCCCAATGCACCGCCAAAGCGACCAAAAATGTCTTGCATAATTTTGGCACTACCTGATGGTTGCTGTACTACTCCTGGTGGTAAGTTTTGCATTGCAGGTAGTTTATTGATTGTCTGGACTGCCTCTCCTAAAGAAATCCCTTGCAAATTCGCTTCTACAGCTACTTGACGGGCGCGATCGTAACGGTTGATGGTAGCGGGGCCGCTACCAAAGCGGATGTCTGCCACTGCTATCAGGGGAACTAATCTGCCATTTTGACTGGGGACTTGTAGATTTGTGATTGTGTTGATATCAGCCCGCGCTTCGGGATCGATTTGGACGCGAATGGGGATTTGACGATCGCTTAAATTAAATTTCGCCAAGTTCGCCTCATTATCGCCGATGGTGGCAAGGGAAGCAGTCCGAGCGATCGCTTGCACTGTCACCCCCAAATCTGCTGCCCGTTGCGGGTTGGGAATTACCAAAATCTCTGGTTTGACTAAACTGGCAGTAGAAGCCACTTCTACCAATCCAGCTAGCGATCGCATCTGCTTTTCTAAGGCATCAGCAGCTTGATTCAAAGCTGCGGGATTTTCACTTCTGAGGACAATTGATAAACCTTTGCGACTGTCACCTGGTGACTGACTTTGAAAACTAATTCTAGCTCCTGGTATTTGCTCAAAGTTAGGACGCACTTGTTCCTCAAACTGTTTTTGGGAAATATTTCGTTTCTCTCTGGGTTTAAGATTAATCGCAAGACTAGCAGAATTGATCTCTTCTGTTGCTAGTACGCGTTCAACTACTGGATTTTGGCGGATAATATCAGTTGCTTGTGTGACTACCTTGTTAACGTCTTCTAATGTGGAACCAGGAGGTAATTCTATAGATACATTAGAAATTCCGAAATCGCCATCATCAACAAAACCCTTGGGAATTAAAGGAACCAGCGTCAGACTGGCAATAAAAAAAGCTAAAGCGATCGCTATTGTTGTCAATCTATGGCGTAACGCCCACTGTAAAAGCGATCTATAAGGTTGAAAACCTTGACGCTTTTCATCTCCAAGTTTTCTACTTCCGTTCCCACCACCTGGAAGTGTAAATTTAAAATTAAAAATTTTTATTATTCCCCCCTGCCCCTCTGCCCCCCTGCCCCCTTGCCCCTCTGCCTCTTTTAAAAGATACGCCCCCATCATCGGCGTAACCATCCGCGCGACAAGAGTTGAGAAAATTGTGGAAACGGCAACGGTAACGCCAAATGGTTGAAAAAATTGCCCCGGAATCCCACCCATAAAGGCAACGGGCAGAAACACTGCAATAATCGTGGCTGAACTGGCGATTACCGCTAATCCTACTTCGTCGGAAGAGTCAAAAGCAGCTTCCCAAGCTGACTTGCCCATAGCCATGTGGCGTTCCATGTTTTCAATTTCCACAACGGCATCATCTACCAAGTTGCCCACCGCCAGGGCTAATGCCAACAAAGTCATGTTGTTGAGGGTGTAACCAAGGGCTTGCTGCACTGCGAAGGTGGGAATTATTGACAAGGGTAAGGCAACAGCCGTAATTAATGTTGCTCGCCAGTTCCGCAAAAACACTAAAATAACGATGACCGCCAGCACCGAAGCTTGTATCAATTCATCAATGGTGCTTTGGTAAGATTGACGGACAATATCGGCTCTAGTAAAAATTAAATCCAGTTTGACATCTGGGGGAAGGGTTTTTTCTAGTTGTTTGACTGCTGCTTTCACTCCTTCTTCTACAGTTACCAGAACGCTGCCAGTACTACGCAAGACTTGAAAAGCTACCACAGGTTGATTATTCAATCGGGCGGCTTGACGTACATCACCAAATTTATCTTCTACAGTTCCCAGGCTAGATAAAGGTACAGAACCACCTTGTGGTAAAACGATTTCGTAAGTTTTCAAAATATCCACACTGGTGGCACTTCCTAAAGTACGGATACTTTGTTCGCTACCACCAACTTCGGCACGTCCGCCAGGTAAGTTAATGTTCAAAGCGCGGATTTGGTCGTTTACCTGAGTGGCGGTGATCGCTAGAGATTGTAAGCGATCTGGATTAAGATTAATCCGAATTTCTCGGTCAACGCCACCCACACGCTGAATTTGTGCTACACCCCGAACTCCCAATAAGGCACGGCTAATAGTTTGGTCTACGAGATTGCTTAACTCTTCTACAGAACGCCGATCTGATTTAACTGCGTAGGTAATCACCGGGCCGCCGGAAAATTCTAGGCGTTCCACAATTGGATCGTTAATGTCTTGGGGTAAATCTTGGCGAATTTGAGCGATCGCATTCCGAACATCATTGGTGGCGCGATCGCTATCTGTACCCAAAACAAAGTTAATTGTCGTCTGAGAATTCCCATCGCTAACGGTGGAAATCATGTAATCGATATTACCCAACCCTGCCACAGCATCTTCAATTTTTTTCGTCACTTGAGATTCTAGTTCTGCTGGGCCTGCACCTGGTTGGGTGACTTTGATCGAAACTGTTGGTACATCAATATTTGGGTTAGTATCAATCCCCAAGGATATGAATGAGAACCAACCGACAACCGTCAAAATTAAAAATAAAACGATCGTGGGAACAGGTTTTTTTATCGACCAGGCTGAGATATTAAAAGACATTGGGAAATTTTAGATTTTGGATTAGTCATTTGTCATTTGTCATTTGTCATTGGTCATTTGTCATCAGTTATTTTTCCTATTCCCGATTTCTCATTCCCATTCCTTTCAATCTACAACTCGAACCCGATCGCCATCTTTGAGATAGCCTGCACCATCAACGACAACGCGATCGCCTAACTGTAACCCACTCTTGATTTCTACGGTGTCGTTATTACCAGGATCTCCTAATTCGACTTTCTGGCTGCTGACTGTATTTTCACTCGATAAGATGAATACAATTACACTTGCGTCAGCTTGGGACTGCACTGCTTTTTGTGGCACTACCATTTTCATCCCTGAGTCAGTAGTAATTGCAGCACTAGCAAACATTCCTGGTTTTAGTAAAGTCGTTGGGGGCAAGTCAATTTTCACTGTCGCCTCCCGCCTTTGATCGTTCAGTTGTGGTTGTATATCTCTGACTCGTCCTTGCGATCGCACCCGGCGATCGACATCAGAAGTAATTTGCACCGATGCGCCAATTTTCACCTGAGTTAGTTGAGTTTCGGGCACCTTCGCCTGAAGTTCTAACTTTTCATCTCGGATAATCGAAAATAGCTTTTGTGTGCCACCAATCACCGTCCCCACCTGGGTTTGCGGCGGTACGCCAGTGACATCACCGACTCTAGCTAGTTTCTCGGCAATTACTCCTGAAACCGGCGCACGTACTACAGTTTGTCCCAATTGAGTTTGCAGTTGTTGCACTTTAGCAGCACTGCTTTTGACATCGGCTTTGGCTTTGTTGACGATCGCTTGGGCGTTATTAATATTAGCTTGGGCACTGCCGATATTAGCCTGGGCACTACGTATATTTTCTTGGGACAGGTTCACAACTTCTATGGCAGTTTTCACAGCGTAAGAACGAGTATCAAGTTCTTGTTTGCTAATCGTCCCAGAGTCAGCGAGTTGTTGATAGCGCTGATAATTTTTGGCTGCTTCCTCCAACCTCGCCTTAGCTTGAGCTAAATCGGCTTGTTTTTGCTGGACTATTGCTTTATTTGATAGCAAATCTGCCTGCTTGGATGCTACATCTGCTTGTTTGGATGCTACATCTGCTTGTTTCGATTCCACATCTGCTTTTGCTTGGCTAATTTGGCTTTGCAGTATGGAACCATCTAACACTGCCAACACTTGCCCTTGTTTGACAAAAGCTCCTTCTTTGACATTTGCGGGGATGCTTTTAATTTGTAAACCGTTTGTTTGCGGTAGTACGGGAATTAAATCACTCGCGGCTACAGTCCCAGTAGTTTTGAGTGTACGGACAACACGGGCGGTTTCTACTGTGGCGATAGTAACTGTCATCGCTGGGTTAACTTTTTGATCCGCTACTGCGCTTTGTTGACGGGATGGAAAACGATTTAATACACTCATTGCAAGTAAGGCGATCGCAATTCCTAAACCAGTACCCAAGAATAATGGCTTCAACCATGCCCTGGTCTGCTTTTGATCTGATTTGCTTAAAAAATTCCTATCTTCAGAGGTTATAGCTTCTTCCACCTCAACTTCTGAAAGACTTTCATCGCTCACAGTTTCACCTCTACTTGCTGTTTATACATACCAAACCTTGGTATTTTCTTAAGAAAACTTGAAGTTTATTTACTTCGATATCAACTATGACGCATTTCATAGTGAATGTCTTTTATCTGCAACAGTATATAATATAACTTTTTAAGTAAGCAAAATTACTACTAAAACATGGTAATAAATTTTATGTAGATTATGATACAAAAAATTCTCTCATCTCATAAAGCTACTCTATGTCACACACCATCTGTATTGAGATCACTGTCAACCCATGCCTAAATATGAAAAACTAATATAGCCGATCTAGATTTATCTAATTAGAGTCGAAAGTATTTATGTACCTTGGTAGACCAGGAAATTATTTTTTATACGTAATCAATTATTTCTCTAAAGCCTTTGTGTTGCCAGGAAGCCGTGTATTCAGGCACAGATAAAGCTAGCGTCTACAGCTACACGTGAGTTACAAAGGAGCAAACTCCATTGCCTGAAATTCCAGCAAGGGTGGCCTTGATTATGGAATTTTGAAATCAATCAAATCAATAAAAAATTGGTATTTACCAGAGTAAGCAGATATGTTCAATGCCACTGAAATTTTAATTGATGCCTTTGTAAATGAAATTCGAGACGGCTATCGCCGCACTTATGGCTGCTTTAAAAATGATTATCAGGATATTATCGCTTGGGCGGGTAACATGGCTTTGGAAAACATTGCTAATAGCGATGCCCTTTACCATAATGTTGAACACACAGTCCTAGTCGCCTTAGTGGGGCAAGAAATTTTACGTGGCAAACATATCAGGGAAGGCGGTGTTTCCAGTGAAGACTGGTTGCATTGTATTATTTCTTTAGTGTGTCACGATATTGGCTACGTTAAAGGGGTTTGTCGGCAAGACCGAGAAACAGCAAACTTATATGCCACAGGTAAAAATGGCAGAATGATTTCTGTAGCTGCTGGTGCTTCTGATGCCAGTCTGACACCTTATCATGTTGATAGAGCCAAGCTTTTCATCGATGAGCGTTTTGGAGGTCACAAATTAATCGATGCTGAGGCAATTAAGAGCAATATTGAATTGACTCGATTTCCCGTACCTGCGGCAGAAGATCATCAAGATACAAGGTGTTTTGCAGGATTAGTCCGGGCTGCTGATTTAATTGGTCAACTAAGTGACCCGCGTTACCTGAAGAAAATTACTTCTTTATTTTACGAGTTTGAAGAAACTGGTGTAAATAAAGTTTTGGGCTATAAAACCCCTGCCGATTTGCGTAACAACTACGCTAAGTTTTACTGGAATGGCGTATATCCCTATATTCAAGAAGGACTGCATTACCTATCATTAACACAACAGGGAAAACAAATTCTTGCAAATCTTTACTCAAACGTGTTTGTTGTGGAACATGAAAAACAACAAGAAGAACAGCAGCGGTATTTAGAGAAGTTAGCAGTTAAGAGTTAGGAGTTAGGAGTAGAGACGCGAGTAACCCTTGTCTGTACAAAAGTTGGGAGTTGAAAATTATTAATCATGAGTTATGAATTAAGATAAAAATTTAATAACTCATAACTCCTAACTTATAACTCCTAACTACTATGGATTGGTGGCGACGACTTAAGAAAAACCCTTTAGCACGATTTGGGGCAATTTTACTGTTAATTTTCTATATAGCAGTAATTGCAGCTGATTTCGTAGCTCCTTATGACCCCTATGCTTCACAGCCTAATGGTTCACTACTGCCACCAACGAAGATACACTGGGTTTCTCAGTCAGGGCAGTTTACCTGGCCTTATGTTTATCCGACAACTCAGGGAGATACGAATTTAGATACAGGCGATCGCCAACTCATTGTAGACTCGAAAAAGCCTTCGCCTCTGCGTCTATTTGTCTCCGGGCCAGAATACCGATTGTTGCAGATGAGTTTGCCACTACCGCCGAAGTGGGATGAAGTCACAATCTTTGGCGGTATCCCCTTAAATTGGCATTTATTTGGCACAACAACTGGCGCAAAGTTAAACATCTTCGGTACTGATGACCAAGGCCGCGACCAATTTAGTCGCTTGCTACATGGCGGTCGCATCAGCATGTTTATTGGGATTTTTGGCATTATCATTACCTATCCCCTTGGTTTGCTCATCGGGGGAATTTCTGGCTATTTCGGCGGTGTGACTGATAGCATCATTATGCGCTTGGCAGAAGTGCTAATGACTTTCCCTAGTATTTATCTTTTGGTGACATTGGGCGCAGTCTTACCAGCTGGTTTAAGTAGTACCCAGCGCTTTTTGCTGATTGTGGTGATTACTTCGGTGATTAGCTGGGCTGGTTTAGCACGGGTGATTCGGGGACAGGTACTATCAATTAAAGAGCGAGAATTTGTCCAAGCCGCACGGGCAATGGGCGCGAACCCAATTTATATCATTATCCGTCATGTTTTACCGCAAACGGCTAGTTATGTAATTATCTCTGCGACTCTTGCAATTCCTAGCTTTATTGGTGCAGAGGCGATATTGAGTCTCATCGGCTTGGGTATTCAACAACCAGACCCCTCTTGGGGAAATATGCTTTCTCTAGCTAGCAATGCTTCAATTTTGGTGTTGCAACCTTGGTTAATCTGGCCGCCGGCTGTGCTGATTATACTCACAGTGCTGGCATTCAACTTACTCGGTGATGGGCTGAGAGATGCACTCGACCCGCGCAGTTTAAGAAGATAAGCCATCAATAATAGCAAATGGGGTCGTCGAAATAACAAATGCGAACCCCAAAGTAACAAATGCGTACTCCGAAATAGCTTTTGCGTACTCCGAAATAGCTTTTGCGTACTCCGAAATAACAAATGCGAACCCCGAAATAGCTTTTGCGAACTCCGAAATAACAAATGCGAACCCTGAAATAGCTTTTGCGTAGGCGTAGCCAGCCGTAGGCATCGCTTGTACTCTATTGCTGTAAAACCCAACGGCGAAAAAGTTCTACCATAATCCGCCAGCTTCCCTGAATTTCCTCAACAACATCATGACGCTTCAGAGTATTCAGCGCTTCCTGTAAATCGGCGTCGTTCATACCTGTAGACTGAGCTAAGGCATCCAGACTTAGCCCTTGTAAGTGAGGTGCAAGCACTTGTAGAATTACCTGTTGACCCTCAGCACCCCGCGCCGCCTGACCCCAAACCCCATCAAAGTAGTAGCGTCCCCGTTTGAAAAACTCAGGGTTATTGACAACTACTTCCACGTCTTCTACTGTGAAAACTGGGTTACGCGATCGCCCTTGCTCAAAAACAAAGTCGTTGTAGCGGCGTACTAGCTGAAAACCCAGCAGTTGTACTAAATATGGTTGACCGTGTGTCAAAGCATAAATTTCATCTAAAGCTTCCGGGATGTAGTCGAGGGGGAAGTCTTCATTACCTGGGTTAGCAAGAATTTGGCGGGTAGCTGCACGTTCTTGAAAACCTACATGAATAGGAATGACGCTGGCAAAGAAGGGTTGAAAATAATCTGCTGTCATCTCTTCTAATGTGTGCAAACCAGCAAAAGCAAAGCCGATTTTAGAACTCATTTGCACCAACCCCCGCAAAAAACCCATAAAGTCGATAGGGATTTTTTTCGCTTCAATTAAATCTTCAATTTTCTCAAACTCGTCTAAGGCAATGATTAACCCACCATCTAGGTTTACTTCAACCTGTTTTAAATAGCGTTCAAAAGTCCGGTAGGGAAGATTTATTAAATCAGCGTCAGTTGGGGGTGGAAGTTTTACAGTTTGAGAAATTTCATCACAAATTGCCATTAGCACCTCACCCACACCTTGGGGGCTATCTCCCAAACGTAGCAAGTTGACATAAGCTAGCTGTATTTGTGAGCCTAGACATTGAGCAGCGTTAACCAGAATAGAAGTTTTGCCCATGCGCCTGTGACCGTAGAGAACTATAGACTGGAGTTGATTACCCATCACCCAGAGTTCTTCTAAGTGTCTGATGACATCTTCTCGCCCAACGAAGAGATGACCTTGAACGGGGTCGCCTACAACATAAGGATTAATCACAGGCTTGGTAATGGAAATTTCTCCCACTTCACCAGCGATTTGTAAAAGGCTTTCTTTCCAAGTTTCAGTGATATCTATGATTAACCCTTGCTCTGCTTGCGGCAAGTTGTCAGCTTGATTTAGGATTTTTGTCAGTTCGCCTAATGCTCGATTGAGAGCTAAAGACCTGGCTGAACGTGAGACGCTGCGATTAACAAACTGGACATCCTCAACAACTCGACGCAAATTAGCAAGCACTTTCCAGGTAACTAGACGTAAAAGCGGTTCTTGGGGAAAAGGAGGAACTTGGATAGCAGCAATAGTGGCTGGTTTTTGAGCTTCATCAAACACCGCTAGAGTTTGGGCAAGGGTGTACATTTCCTCACCGTAAAGTAGAGAACGCACTACTGTAAAAGCCTTTACTGCTTTTGCTGGTTCTTTTTCATGCAGATGCCAGAAACCAGCAGCAGCAGCATGGGCAGGAGTATCTAAGCGAGTGTCTGTGTTAAAACGAGCCTGTAAACCTTTTCCCCAAGAAGGAGGGAAGAAAAAAAACCAGGGGAAAGAGAAAAACTCTTTGATAAACGTTGACTTTAGGGTTTCATCTAGAGAAGCTGAAGCAAAACGTACTAGATTCCAATCAAAAGGATTTGCTGCTAGTCGAGAGACATTCCAAATAAGTTGCTCTGAGGGGATTTTGGCAAGTACTCTATTGACTGCTTGGACAACAGGAATGAATTGTAGCGTATATGCCAGCAGTTCATTAGTATTATGTAAACCTGTTTCCCAATCATTTTGCAACCAATTTTGCAAGCGCCAAACAAGATTAGGAAGGGGAAGTGGAGTGATGTGGGGGAGTAGCCAACTACCATTTCGGATGATTCGCAAGTTTAAAGGTGAGCCAATAAGCCAGGTTTCTGGACGCAGTACCGCCACGCCGAACGCCACACCGAACGCCACACCGAACGCCACGCCTCCTGCCACGCCAAATGCCACGCCAAACGCCACGCCTGCTGCCACGCCAAATGCCACGCCAAACGCCACGCCTGCTGCCACGCCAAATGCCACGCCGAACGCCACGCCGAACGCTACGCCTCCTGTCACGCTTCCTGCCACGCCTCCTGTCATGCTTCCTGCCACGCCTGCTGCCACACCAAACGCCACGCCTACCGCCACACCAAACGCCACGCCGAACGCCACGCCTACTGCCACGCCTACTGCCACGCCGAACGCCACGCCGAACGCCACGCCGAACCAGTTAACGGGAACATTTACAGCCTGAAAAATTAGACCTATAGCTACAGGTGTAATTACTGTTAAAACTAATCCTTGAAAAAGCAACTGACGTTGGATAGCATTTTGACGCAATAACTCCCATCCTTTCCGCCAATTCATTTCCTCTTCAGGAATGTACCCACCACCGAATGCATCCAAATACCACCGCAAAGCCTGGGGAAAGAAAAACACCCAATACAGCAGGCGTAGATAATCCAAAGGATTCCACAGCGAGAGAGAACGCCTCAACTTGGGTGCTAAGTCTAGGCGGGGTAGAGGGATCATTATTCAACCTCCATCATCACCCATGAAGAACCTAACCCCCCAGTCCCAATGAGCGAAGGGGTTGGAGGAGAGATCAAAGCGGTATCATTCATTGCACACCATAATATTGTGAATAAGTTCGATAACACAATTGCATCAGTTTGCGAGGATGTCCGCCACTTTCTTGGATGAGTTGGATGATTTCCTCTTCTGTAAAACTCACAGAAGTTTTGGCTAAACGGCTGGTAATAAAAGCACGCATAGTAGCTTCATCCCAAGGATGAATGTGTTCCTCTTGGCAAATACCTGATAGTGGAGATGTTTTGCCATTATCCTGACTATCGTTAAATAGCTTGTCCAGAGGTTCGTTAGCAGCTAAAATCAACCGCAAAGAAGCATCACGCCCTTCAGCTAAACCGCGCAATTGATCCCTAACTTGGCGAGTAAAGCCGTTTTCGATTAACTTTCCTAAATTATCTATAGCTAATAGCACTTTTTTCTTTTGTAAATTGCGAGTTAGTCTATAGCCTTTGCTTTCAGGAATACCAATTTTATCGCACAAAGCAAAGTAGAATTCATCTTCATCATGAACTCCATTATTTAAATCTAAAAAAACTGGCTTGCGTGGTAACTGCAAATAATTTTCTGCCTGTTGGCAAATCACCCATAACAAAGATGACTTGCCGATTCCTTCTTCTCCTATAAGCGTGACACTACTATTACTGTTAAGTACCTCAAATACCCGTGATATTTCGTGTTCCCTGCCAAAAAACTGTTGTGGGTCTTCTATTCTGCCTGTAAAGGGGATGAAGGGGTTGACTGTGGGAGTTACTTCTCTAATAAGCTCGCTCCAATCTTTTATCGCCTTTCCTGTACTCACTAACAGTTCAGGTTGGTACTTAAAAAATAAAGCAAAAAGTTCACTGCGACTTGAGGGGCGATCGCTTGATTTGCCAGTCGTATCAAATGCTCGGTAAATCCTTTCTACATGCTTTCTAACCGTAGCTTCTTGAATTTCCAATTGGTCAGCAATATCTGAATCTGACTCACCAGCTAAGACGCTTCTCAACACCTTCTCTTGTTGAGGTGTCAGCTTTTTGACTGCTTCAGAGAATTGCTGTTGATCCATAATTCCTCATATTATATTATTTTTTACATTTTTGTGACTATGGATATTGTAAAATTTTCATATTCGTACACAAAAGTATAAAAGTATAGTTTTTTTTTCTAGATTATTACCATGCTAACCTTTACCACAACTGGATTTTAACGTTTTTAAAACAAAATTTTACTATTTACACCGTTTTTGTGACTTTAAAAAGTTGACGTTTCACAATCGTGACCTTATACTGATTCATAAGATACGCAATAGTCACAAAAAGCCATATATAAATGTGGACACAGTGATTAAGTAGTGACTCATAAAAACTTTAGGAGCTAGTCACATGAACGCTTTTACAAAAAAAATCGTACTTGCTCTCATTGCTGCTATCGCTACCATAGCAGCTGCCGGGGTACCTGCCATAATTGAACGTGATAAAAAATCTTCCCCACAACTAAAGCCCTCAGTCATCGCCACTTCTACAACGTGTGATAAAGTTCTCGCTGCTAAAGTATGCGTTAATAATCTTACTATCCAAGTTAATAGCAACGAACTTCAGTATGTGAAAAATCGCGATCGCCTCTTTCTCAAATCTGGAGATACTCTAAGATTATCAAACGTCTATTATTGCATACCATCTCAAACTCTACTCAATAAAGTAGAAGTCAGAGGATATTTATTTAAAAATGGAGTTGAAAGTTATAAAAATGGACTTTTCACTCTTAGTAACTTCCCGATTTATGCTGCTTGTCATAATATTGGTAACTTCCAAAAAACTTGGAAGCTTCAACCAGGACAACACCGAGTTAGCATACACATTATAAAAGACGTTGGCAGCAATAGAATTATTGACGAGAGTTTCTACTTTAACTTGGATGTTGGACAGTAATTTCAGTCTTCTGTTTGAAAGGGAAAGCGAGTAATAGTTTTATGGTTTACAGCGAGTTTAGCTAAAGCAAAACAAGAGAATCTCTAATACCGAATTCGCGGATCTACATAAGCATTTAAAATATCAATCAAAATGCTGGCACTGACAACGATCGCACCAAAAAACACGAGTACTCCCTGGACTGTGGGATAATCGCGATCGGCGATCGCTTGATAAAGTCGATTAGCTAACCCAGGCCAAGAAAATGTTACCTCTGTCAAAATCGCTCCACCCAATAGAGATGCAAAAGTTAATCCCAAGACTGTAATTACTGGAATTAGGGCATTCTTTAAAGCGTGGGAGGCTAAAATCTTATTTTCACCAATACCTCTGGCTCTAGCAGCTTCTACATAATCGGCTTGCAAAGTTTGCTTTAAATTCACTCGCACAATTCGCTCAAAAATCCCACTGAGCAAAATTCCCAAAGTGAGACTTGGTAGAGCCAGATGGTGCAAAGATGCGAAAAACTGGGTAAAATTTCCACCGAGTAAGCTATCAACTGTATACAATCCAGTCACAGTAATGGGAGCGGGAAGATTGGGCGGAAAGCGGTTTGAATTGGGAAACCAACCGAGTTGGACTGAGAAAATCAACTGCAAAAGCATTCCCGCCCAAAACATGGGGAGTGCGTAGGTGATAATCCCAAATAAGCGCCCGCCGACATCAAAATATGTCCCAGGACGAGAAGCCGAAAGAGTTCCAACCGCAATTCCGACGATGAGTGCAACCGCCATACTACATACTGCTAACTCCACCGTCGCTGGGAAATATTGGCCAATGATGTCCCAAACATTCTCTCCCCGACTTAACAAAGAACTTCCCAAATCAAAGCGCAACAAATTTCCCAAATAATTGAGGTACTGTAACCATAGGGGAAGATTTAAACCGAGTTGTTTTCGCAATTCTTCTTTAGCTGCTTCTGGCGCACGTCCACCGAGAATTGCATCTGCTGGATCTCCTGGTGTTGCTCTTAATAAGAGAAATACAATCGTGATGATCGTTAATAGCTGGAGTGGCGCAAGAAGCAACCGAGAAACAATGTAATATTGTAAAGCTTTAGAACGAGACATAAGTAATTTTTAATTCGTAATTCGTAATTCGTAATTCGTAATTCGTAATTCGTAATTTGTGATTCGTAATTCGTAATTCGTAATATTTGGGCTTTTTATCACATTAAATTGTCAAATCTGTGGCTTTTAGCTGTTGGAATTTAAACCTCAAAAAATTAAATTACGAATTACGAATTATCAACTACGAATTATTTTTTAAGTGTCTGGTAAACCAAAATTTGGGTAGGGTTAAGTTTTACGCCATTAACACCATTTCGGGCAAATACATAGTCTTTGTTTTGCCATAAGGGAACGTAAGGTACATCAGTAGTTACTTGCGTTTGAATTTCGTTAAAAATTTTCTGACGCGCTTCGGGGTTTTGTTCTTTGCGTTGCCCGTCAATCAGTTTATTTATAGCTTCGTTATAGTAGAACGATCCCTGAGTTTGACTGCCTCCATCTTCGCATCCTTTAGTAGTTGAACCTTTGTCACAAGATAAAAATGGCTGGACGTAATTATCTGGATCTAAAAAGTCTGGATACCAATCAAGTAAAGCTGCCGGATACAAACCCTTGGCAATGTCTTTAAAGAAGGCAGGCCCTTCCGCTTGGGTAACTTCAAATTGCAGTATTCCATCCATTTTGACATCCACAAGAGATTTGAGTGTCTGTGCTGCCAAACTCCGAGTAGGTGAACTAGAAGGATACCAAACTTGCACTCTTGCAGGATTTTCTTTGGAGAAGCCAGCAGTAGTTAATAATTTTTTAGCTCGCTCGAAGTTAGCATCGCCATATTTATCTTTGAATAATGGCACAGAAACTTTAAATGTTGTGGGAATCATGCTATACAGCGGATCTGCTTGACCAAATAATACTCGCTCGTTTAAAAGTGGACGGTCAATTATGGAGGCGATCGCTTGTCTTACCTCTAATTTATCTAAAGGCTTTTGATTCCGGTTTAATACCAGATAACTTACTACACTACCTTCAGCTGCGATCGCTTGCCAATCCCCTTTTTTACTACCTTCTTCCAAGCTGCGATTTTGATCTGGTTGCAGCGACAGATAAGCTACATCGATTGCACCTGTACGGAAAGCATTAAACAAATTAACCGGACTAGTTTGAATTTGAAGGTTAACACCCTTGTTACCTGGTTTTTCTCCCCAATATTTATCAAACACATCAAATCGGATGGAATCAGTACCATACTGTCCTAATTTGTAAGGGCCAGTCCCCACAAAAATATTCGGCTTGAATTTACCAGCGCCGACTTCGTAAGCTTTTGGCGAAACTGCACACACTCCAGGAAACGCCAACAGTGAAGGAAAAGCTGCAAAGGACTTTTTCAGCTTGATTGTCAACTCATACTCGCTTGTCGGTTTGATCGAATCTACTATATCAGCTAGTAAAAATGAGGGTTTTCCTTTATTTTCAATAAAGCGCTGAATGGTAAAGGCCATTGCTTGAGCGTTAAAGGGAGTCCCATCGTGAAAAACTACTCCCTGACGTAAGGGGATGGTATAAATTAAGCCGTCTTGACTGACTTTGGGTAATGCTGTAGCTAATTGGGGTTTAATTTCGATGCTTCCTGGTTCGTAGGTGTAGAGGCGATCGCTCATATTAAACACCAAACCTAAAGCTGCTAACTCATAAGCATCAGCAGGATCGAGGGTTCTTGGCTTGGCTGTTGTACCGATAGTAATACGACCATCACCTGTAGGGGTATTTACAGAACCAGATGGCGGCGTAGTTGATTGCGGACGAGGAGCGCAACTAACAACTAAAAATAAACATAGACAGAACAAAGATAGGAATTGTGTAATCCGACCCCACCGTTTCACGGACAAGGAAAACCAGGTCATGGCGTTAATATATTTGATATCAGCGGTCAGCAATTTTACTACATTTGTGACTATTATGCTGAATCTTCACAATTTATAGTGGTTCTTGTTGCAATGGAACGCTCTGGAGCTATCTAAATCAAAAATTTGTGGCGGATACTCAAGTTCATAATCAAGTTTATTGCTGTGATGCCTACAACGGGTTACGCCTATGCACTATTTGGTTACAAAAAATCATTGATGAAATACATAATTTTAAATTTAAGATTTATTAAGTATTGAAAAGTTTTTATGTAATTAAAATTTTTAACATTGGTTAAATTTGTCGTAAATTCATAGTTACTAGAAAAATAGGTCTTGTTAAGCTTTGACACTTAGCCCAAGTAGTGTAAGTTGAGATTTCACCTGTTGCTGCTTGGGAATAGACACCGATAAAGGGTTTTTTCGTCAAGATCGGCTGTATTCTCAAAAAGAAGTGTGTTTGAACATCAGCGACTAAAGCGATCGCGATATTGTTAACAGCAGATTGAAAGTCTAATAGTGAGACTAAGACCGTGAAGTATTTCTTTCTATCTGAGGGATGGGCAGTTGCAAGAGTTTGGGCATCTGATGGACTCTGGCAAATAACTGCATGGCGACGCCAACCAGATATTCAGCGAATGAATATTTGTTTAGTCGAAGAAAATGAATTGCTCTGGCTTTATCGAGTTGAAGAAGCCGTTTTAACCGTAGAAGTGAAGCCAACAACACCAGTAATTGGTAGTCAGACCATCGGCCAAGTAGTACTCAAGCGTCTGATGAGCGCCGAACAGGTAATCGAACGTCTGGGTACAGCTGAGGCAAAGTGTCAACTGCAAAATATCCACTTAGTGGTTCAGTAAATATGGGGGACTGGGGATTGGGGATTGGGGATTAGGGATTGGGGATTGGGTAATCAGCTAGCTCAAAAATGATGTTCCGGGTTATTACCTACAGCAAATTTTGGAATATTTTCCCAGTCCCCAGTCCCCAGTCCTCAATCCCTACGTAAAGAAAAGATAAGCAAATTTCATCCTAGACGGGTATTGGTAGCGAAAAAACTTAGAGATGCTACGCGATCGCATCAATTTACACGCTTGCAAACAATTCCATCAATAGTTACACTTTTTAAAACATTCTCATTTTTGCTTGGCGATGGCTACCCTATCATAGGTAAACCTCCCGAAGCGAGTAAGCATTGCCAAAGCACCCACGCTGTCTGACTTCTTAAGACTACGCTGTGGTGATACTCTGGCTCTGGCAATAACAAAAAACAAGTAGAGAGTTTTATGAGTGGCGGTTTTCGTCTCTCATAACCTCAGTAAGAAAATTGCTTTGTAAACTAACTCATCGAGGAGGAGCGTAGTCGATGGGACTACCCTGGTACCGAGTACATACAGTCGTTCTGAATGATCCAGGGCGGCTGATTTCTGTACACCTAATGCACACAGCCTTAGTAGCAGGCTGGGCTGGTTCGATGGCACTCTACGAACTAGCTGTTTTTGATCCTAGTGACCCAGTTCTCAACCCGATGTGGCGTCAAGGGATGTTCGTCCTAC
Source organism: Nostoc sp. DedQUE07 (assembly GCF_034530975.2). Lineage (NCBI taxonomy): Bacteria > Bacillati > Cyanobacteriota > Cyanophyceae > Nostocales > Nostocaceae > Nostoc > Nostoc sp. DedQUE07. The sequence continues at coordinate 142,547 of NZ_JAVRCC020000005.1, forward strand.
CCTTTATGTCACGTTTGGGCGTCACTCAATCTTGGGGTGGTTGGAACGTTACTGGTGGGCCATCAACCGATCCTGGCTTCTGGTCATTTGAAGGCGTTGCTGCCGCTCACATTGTTCTTTCCGGTCTGCTGTTCCTAGCTGCCGTATGGCACTGGGTTTACTGGGATTTGGAACTCTTTAGAGATCCCCGCACTGGTGAACCCGCTTTAGATTTGCCAAAAATGTTTGGTATTCACCTGTTCTTATCTGGTCTACTTTGTTTTGGATTTGGCGCTTTTCATGTCACCGGACTATTTGGGCCGGGGATATGGGTTTCTGACGCTTACGGTATAACTGGCGCTGCCCAGGCAGTAGCACCAGAATGGGGCCCAGATGGTTTTAACCCCTATAACCCTGGTGGTATTGCGGCTCACCACATTGCTGCTGGTGTTGTTGGTATTATTGCAGGCTTATTCCACCTGACAGTTAGACCCCCCGAACGGCTCTACAAAGCCCTACGGATGGGGAACATCGAAACAGTACTTTCTAGTAGTATTGCAGCAGTTTTCTTTGCTGCTTTCGTTGTTGCTGGTACTATGTGGTACGGTAATGCCGCCACGCCCATCGAATTGTTTGGTCCTACCCGCTATCAATGGGATCAACGCTACTTCGGTCAAGAAATTCAGCGCCGCGTCCAAACTAGCGTTGCTGAAGGTGCAACCCTTGAGCAAGCTTGGTCGCAGATTCCTGAAAAATTGGCTTTCTACGATTACGTCGGTAATAGCCCCGCTAAAGGCGGTCTATTCCGTACAGGGCCAATGGTGAAGGGTGATGGCATTGCTCAGTCTTGGCAAGGTCATGCCGTATTCAAAGATTCTGAAGGACGGGAATTGACCGTGCGTCGTCTCCCCAACTTCTTTGAAACCTTCCCAGTGATTTTGACTGATGCAGATGGAATTGTCCGCGCTGACATTCCCTTCCGTCGGGCAGAATCTAAGTATAGCTTCGAGCAATCTGGTGTTACCGTTAGTTTCTACGGTGGCGATCTGAATGGTCAAACCTTTACAGAGCCAGCTGATGTGAAGAAGTACGCCCGTAAGGCTCAAGGCGGTGAAATCTTTGAATTTGACCGGGAAACCTTGAACTCTGATGGTGTATTCCGCACCAGTCCTAGAGGTTGGTTTACCTTTGGACACGCCGTATTTGCTCTCTTGTTCTTCTTTGGTCATCTCTGGCATGGCGCTCGGACAATCTACCGAGACGTATTTGCTGGTGTTGACGCGGATCTTGAAGAGCAAGTTGAGTGGGGTCTATTCCAGAAAGTGGGTGATAAGTCAACCCGCCGGAAAGAAGCCCTTTAATTTCAGTGTTGAGTAAAGAAGTGCTGAGTTCCGAGTTAAGGCTCTGACTCAGCACGGGCTAAACGCCCCGCTTCCGCTAACAGCACTCAGCACTCAGAACTTTAATTACTGGCTGGATAAAGAGGAAATCGTAATATGGAAAGCGTTGCGTACATCTTGATTTTTACTCTGTGTATAGGTACTCTCTTCTTTGCGATCGCATTTCGCGAACCCCCTCGTTTTGAGAAACCAAAAGATAAGTAGATCCTATCCACAGGCTTTTAAGCGGATTTAATCTTAATATCCGTTGCTACTAAGTATGGTGGCAACGGATATTATTGTGTTCGTCCTTTGTTGGTTTTCACTACTAAGTAAATGACAAATCAATTTTAGATTGTGATATAATTTCCAATCTTGGGAGTAGATATGTGTTAATGCTAGCTTTTCTGCGCTAGGATAAAAAAGGATGTTTTGTGTAAGCTGCCATAGTACTGCCTACATAAAGCATCGCGCTTGTCACACCACCTTTACGGAGACTAGAACCAGGAACAAATCAGCATGGTCAATCAGAATTTAACCGCTACAGAAATTGGATTCACTCACGAAGATTTCGCTGCTCTACTTGACAAATACGATTATCATTTTAGCCCTGGCGATGTTGTCCCAGGAACAGTTTTCAGTATAGAGCCGCGCGGCGCTCTGATTGACATTGGTGCTAAAACCGCAGCATATATACCTATACAAGAAATGTCTATTAACCGGGTGGATAGCCCGGAAGAAGTATTACAGTCAAACGAAACGCGCGAATTTTTTATCCTTACCGATGAAAACGAAGATGGTCAACTAACCCTTTCCATTCGCCGTATTGAATATATGCGGGCCTGGGAACGCGTGCGGCAGTTACAAGCAGAAGATGCTACTGTCCGTTCTGGCGTATTTGCAACCAATCGCGGTGGAGCATTAGTACGGATTGAGGGATTACGTGGCTTTATCCCAGGTTCCCACATCAGTACCCGCAAACCTAAAGAAGAATTGGTCGGCGAGGATCTGCCGTTGAAATTCCTAGAAGTGGACGAAGAACGCAATCGCCTCGTTCTATCTCACCGTCGGGCGCTGGTTGAGCGCAAGATGAACCGCCTAGAAGTCGGCGAAGTAGTAATTGGTACTGTTCGTGGTATCAAACCCTACGGTGCTTTCATCGACATTGGCGGCGTCAGTGGTCTACTGCATATTTCTGAGATTTCTCACGAACATATTGATACCCCTCATAGCGTGTTCAATGTCAATGATGAAGTGAAAGTTATGATCATTGATTTGGATGCAGAAAGGGGTCGCATTTCCCTATCTACCAAGCAGCTAGAACCAGAACCCGGCGACATGATTAAAAACCGGGATTTGGTCTACGATAAGGCGGAAGAAATGGCTGCTAAGTATCGCGAACAGCTATTAGCCAAGCAGCAAGGTGCTACTGCTGCGGCTGCACCTGCGGAAGTTCTTGCAGACGAAGATATTCCACCAGCAACAGAGCTTGACGAAGATATTCCACCAGCAACAGAACTTGACGAAGATATTCCAGTTGTTGCGGGAATTGAAACAGAGATTCCAGCAGCAACGGAAATCGAAGAAGAAATTCCAGCAGCTATTGAAGAGTAATAGATTTTTTATAGTTTTACTTGTTTTGAAGTAAGAGTATTAAATCATTTTTATAAAGAGGGAAAAACCCTCTTTTTTTATGTGGAGAATCGGTGAAAGTTAAGAATTGGAAGTAGTAGAAGTTAAATATTATGGCAACCATTAAATGTAAAAATATCACTTTTAGTAATATCCAGGCAATTTTGTTTGATAAAAACGGTACTCTAGAAGATTCAGAAACGTATTTGCGATCGCTAGCACAAAAGGCAGCAAGATTAATAGATGCTCAAATTCCTGGAACTGGGGAACCCCTATTAATGGCATTTGGCATCAATGGCAATTTTCTAGATCCCGCAGGTTTAATATCAGTAGCAAGCCGCCGCGAAACAGAAGTTGCGGCTGCGGCATATATTGCCGAAACAGGAAGAGGATGGTTTGAGTGCTTAAAAATAGCCCGTCAAGCTTTGGATGAAGCGGAAAAATACATTGGAGAAACTCCTTCACCACTGTTTGTAGGTAGCCTAGAAATTTTGAAATACCTGCGGGAGGGTGGTCTAAAACTTGGCATTCTCTCGGCTGCGACAACTGAAGAAGTACGCAATTTTGTAGCCAATCACCAATTAAGTAATTATATCCAGTTGCAAATGGGCGTAGATGAAGGGCCCAGTAAACCAGATCCAGTGCTATTTTTGCAAGCTTGCCAAGCTTTGGGAGTTGAACCGAATGCTACCTTGATGGTGGGTGATGCAGTTGGTGATATGCAAATGGCGCGTAATGCTAAAGCCGCAGGTTGTATTGGTATCACTTGGATAGGTAAGTCAGATAATGTCCGAGGTGCGGATGTGGTGATTAATCAACTTGATGAAATCAAGATTTTAGAGGATTAATTTAATGCGAGTTCGATGAACTCAAAAACGGCATTTGGGGCGTTTTCTGACACATTAGTTTTCAGATGACACAGAAATCATCTATGTCACAGAATATCTGTGTCAAGTCAAGTCAATATACCGTAGTGTCTGTCTGTACCTGAGAAGCTTTCTATTTTATTCGCAAAAATCATCTCAAATTAACATATCAATATAATTTTGCAATCTTTCTTTAGATAGATAGTTAAAGAGATCCGTAATATCTCTCATAGAATAAAATAATAAATTTTTTAAAATCAGGGTAAACGCATTTAAATTCTGTAATCCATAGCCAACAAGGATTTCAAATTTTATTTCCAAAAATAAATAATGTTTTAAACCTTGGCTGAGTAAGCATTATACAAATAAGATGCGTTTGTCCTGTTTTTGAGAATAAGGACATTGCAATTTCGATCGCAGTCTCAACTAATTTTCGATCGTTTTTTATTGGTGGAAGCGCATGAATTTTCAAAGCTCTGCTTCACCGGTCATCATTTCTGATTCTAATGATGTCAAAGCTGAAATGTCTTATGTTCAGGGGATAGAGCATTTAATTGAGGTTGTTCAAGCATTGTCACTAGCACGGACGCTAGAACAAATCATGGAGATTGTACGAAAGTCTGCGCGTGAGTTGACTGGGGCAGATGGGGCTAGTTTTGTACTACGAGATGGAGATCAATGTTATTACGCAGATGAAGATGCGATCGCTCCTTTATGGAAAGGACAACGTTTCCCGATGAGTATTTGCATTGGTGGGCATACAATGCGAAACTGTCAGCCCGTTGTGATTAGCGATATTTATGGAGATGAACGGATTCCATTTGCAGCTTACCAACCAACTTTTGTCAAAAGCTTGGCAATGGTGCCGATCCGAACGTGTAACCCCATTGGTGCAATTGGAACATATTGGGCAACGTTACATCAGCCAACAGAAGAAAAAGTAAAGCTATTACAGGCATTGGCAGACACAACAGCTGTCGCAATGGAAAACGTGCAGATTTATAATGAATTAGAACAAAGAGTCCACAATCGAACTGCTGCATTAGAAAAAGAAATAGAGGGGCATCAAAAAATTGAGGCAGAAGTTAGGCGCTTATCTCTAACAGATGAATTAACTGGAGTGTATAATCGACGAGGCTTTTTTCTATTTGCAGATCAGCAATTAAAACTAGCCCATCGGCTACAAAAGCCCTGTTGTCTCTTATTTATAGATATAGATGGATTGAAGCAAATCAATGATACCTTTGGACATGAAGTTGGAGATCGGGTAATAGTAGACGCCGCAGAATTACTAAGTCAAACCTATAGAGATTCTGATATCGTTGCCCGATGGGGGGGTGATGAGTTTGTTGTATTCATTCCGAAATGTTCAGATCGTACGAATACAATTAGTGTTCGCCTACAAACTAACATTGATTTATTTAATCAAAATTCAAGTAGAAGTTATCATCTATCAATGAGTATTGGAGTTCAAGAGTGCGTTATCAATGAAGATGTTTCATTGGAAAAACTCATATTCCAGGCAGATGAGTTGATGTACCAGCAAAAACGTGCCAAGCGAAGTTCTAGCAATAACAACAGCAGCTTTTAATCCTTTACAAAGCATATCTAATGTTAATACTCAGCTTTTTTATCTCTTTTTTCATTCTTGACAGTTCTTCCGCTATCTTGACCTAATTCTCAATTTACACTTTTTAGCTTTGTATTCGTTTAAATTACGTTAATTTCTTGCGATGATGTTGGCATCCTAAATTAGGATTTTGCAGTTGATTGCTGGACAATATCATCAATTTTTTAGTCAAGAGTTTTAAGTATAAGTTCCTGCTCTCTCACTTTTTACCGTCACAGGTTCTGACTCTATATCCTCTATCTTATTAAACTCTCCAGCTTGCCAGCTATCTGTTGTATCTTTGATAAAGCTGGCAATAGGGATCGCAATTAACAAACCCAGTACTCCTCCTAACTTTGCGCCCAGCAATAAAGAAATCACCACCCACACAGGATTTAAGCCAGTCAAATTGCTGAGAATTCGAGGTGCAATAATATTAGAATTAATTTGATCGATCGCAACAGCTACACCTAAGACTTCCACCCCTAACCAAAAATTTTGCAGCGCTACCAACAAACTTACTATGGCGATACCTACCCCCGTACCAAAGGGGAAAAGTGAAAATAAGCCAATACCAATACCAAAAAGTAAAGCTAGGGGAACTTGCAGCGCCAAAAACACTAGAGTAATTGTCACCCCTAACACAGCTCCCAATGTTGCTTGACCGATGAAGTAATTGTGGAAATCCTCTCGCAGTAATTCCCGTACTCTTGGCCCAATATTAGGGGGAAACCACTGAAAAATTCCGTCCCAAAGACGTTCACCATTCAATATTAGGTAGATAGTCAGCACTACCGCCAGCAGCACATTGAGTACAATACCAATGGTATCGACAGCAAAACCAAGAATTCTACCAGTGAAGGACTGAAGTTGGTTAGATAATCGTTCCAGAACTTGGGTGAATAAACCACTTAAATTAATCGGAAGTTGCTGTTGACTTAACGCCCAATCTTGAAAAGCTTGCAGCTGCTGAGTACCAGAATCAATCCAACTGGGCAAAATATTAGCCAGTTCAACGAGTTGTTGAATAATCAGGGGAACTAAGGTGATGCCTAAAGCTACTAAAACCACCAGAGTCAAAAGTAACACTCCCCCGATCGCTAAGTTGGGTTTCACTCCTTGTTCCTGGAGAAACTGGATTGGATAGTTCAAGACAAAAGCTAGTAGGATGGCGGCGGCAATAATGCTAACTAAGGGTTGAAAATACTGTATAAGTTGGAGCAATAGCCAGCCGTTGAGAATGGCAATGGGAAATGCCATTCCTATAGTTAACCATCGCGGCAGTTTGTTTGCTGATTGCATTAGCGATCACCTCATAAGAGTTCTAACTTGATTTTGGCTTCTAGGGATGTGGGAAGTGGGGAGCAGTACCTCTGCCTCTCGTGCCCAATGACAAATGACAAATGACAAATGACTAATCCCCAAATTATGTTGGATTTTTCTCAATAAAATCCAACATAATTTTCTGATGCATTGCCCCTAAAGGTCGCACTTCGCCAGCATTTTGTGAATAATAGTTACCTTGGCGAATATCTTCTGGCGTAAATAACGCCATATCCCAGCCCTCATTCAGAACCAGTTGATTTAATTCCACCAAGAGTGGTGCATGAAAGACATGACGGACAACTCTTTCGTTGGGATAACAGCCAAATTCAACAAAGGGTGGTAGACTATAGCCTATTTCTTCTAAAATTTCTCGTTTTACCGCTACATCTGGCGTTTCACCAGGTTCGATGTGACCGCCAAACAGCGCCCAGTAACCAGGGTAGAGAATACCGGGGATGTTGTCACGCAACTGCATGAGAAACTTGTTTTTATGGTAGAGAATTGCGATCGCTACGTGCACCTGTTGATTGTTCATATCTTTATTTTTAATTTTTAATTATTCTTCTTCTAAATAAACTTCCCCCAATTCTTTGCCAGCTAAGGGAATACTTCGGTAGCGAACTTTACCCTTAATTACAACTTCTGAACCTTCACCCAGATTTTTTTGATTGGTGACAACCCAAATTTTGCCCGTTGAGTCCTTAATTTTATAAGCCCACTGTTCGATCAGGGGAGCTTGCTTTTCTACCTGACCTTGGATGTAAACTATAGCCTGATTGTCTTGTTTTAGTTTAATCTCTCCAATTGGAGTGACATTTGTACCAATTTTTAAGCCAGCACCACGCAAACCAGGCGATGTCAAGTTACCACAACTACAAAGTCCTGCGATCAGGAAAAAAATTAACCCCAAACGGTAAGGAACAATACTGTGCCCGTACAAGAACGAAAGAGATAAATTTTTTATTTGTCGCATAAAAGCCATCAATTTATTTTGGGTATCGGGCATTGGGCATTGGGCATTGGGCATTCTTCTCCTGCTCTTCCCCACTTCCTAATTCTTTATTCTTCAGATGATGCCGTTGATCTGAGAAAATAAACATTATGAATTTATTGTGAGAGAAACGCTACGACATCAAACAGCAACACAATAATAGTCGAAAGTCAAGAGTTAAAAATCAATATTTTCATTTTGGACTTTGGACAAAAAGCGAACATAGCTGGGAATTTTCATGGAAACCAAAACTGCCAAAATCCTTGATGGGAAAGCATTAGCTGCAAAAATTCAGCAAGAACTTTCTGTTGCAATTACACAATTACAACCAAAAATTGGACGACCACCTGGTTTAGCAGTGTTGATGGTTGGTGATAATCCAGCGTCAGCCGCTTATGTACGCAATAAAGAAAAAGCCTGCGCTAAAGTTGGGATCGCTTCTTTTGGTAAGCATTTTCCTGCCGAAACTACTCTCCAAGAGTTAGAAGAGGTAATTGCTGCACTCAACCACGATGAAAGAGTGGATGGCATTCTTGTGCAGTTGCCCTTACCTAACCACTTGGATGCTGTAACTCTACTACATCAAATCGATCCCGATAAAGATGCTGATGGACTGCATCCAGTTAACTTGGGGCGACTAGTACGGGGAGAAAGCGGTTTACGTAGCTGCACCCCGGCTGGTGTGATGCGGCTTTTACAAGAATATGAGATTCCTTTGCAGGGAAAACAGGCAGTAGTGGTAGGGCGCAGTATTTTGGTGGGTAAACCGATGGCGCTGATGCTATTAGAAGCTGATGCCACAGTCACGATCGCTCACTCGCGATCGCATGACCTCAAAACCATCACCCAAAATGCTGATATTCTAATTGCAGCAGTAGGTCGTCCCGGATTGATCTCTGCTGATATGGTGAAACCGGGCGCTGTTGTGGTAGATGTGGGGATGAATCGCGTCACCGATGCTAATGGCAAAAGTCGTCTCATTGGCGATGTCCATTTTGAATCCACCGCTGATGTCGCAGGATTTATCACCCCAGTTCCTGGTGGTGTCGGCCCGATGACTGTTGCCATATTGTTGGAAAATACATTTGCTAGCTATTTTAGAGCGGCAAAAGAAGAAAGAGAGTGAGGAGTGAGGAGTGATGAGTTAAAAGTTGAAAGCGATCAGTTAAAAGTTAAGAGTTGTTAACTCCTAACTCCTAATTCCTAACTCCTAACTCTTAACTCTTCATTTTTTTCAGTCCCCCAGCACCTTAAAATTGTGACGTATAAGGCAAAAATCGCAAAATGTCAGGAATTAAAGAATGGTAGCAACTGATAACGTCCAAAAGACACCACCAGAAGAAGCCACATTTAACTTAGCAGCTTATTTAAAAGAGCGACAAAAGCTTTGTGATAATGCTTTGGATCGGTCTATCTCAGTCATTTATCCAGAAAAGATTTATGAGGCGATGCGCTACTCGTTATTAGCTGGAGGTAAGCGTGTACGTCCCATTCTTTGCCTTGCCACCTGTGAAATGATAGGTGGAACCATTGACATGGCCATGCCAACAGCTTGTGCTGTGGAGATGCTCCACACAATGTCGTTGATACATGACGACCTACCAGCGATGGATAATGACGATTACCGTCGTGGAAAGCTGACGAATCATAAAGTCTATGGGGAAGATGTAGCGATTTTGGCTGGGGATGGCTTGTTGGCTCTTGCTTTTGAGTCTGTTGCCATTCAAACCCCCCAAAGTGTTAAGAGAGAGGTGGTCTTGCAGGTTATTGCCCGTCTTGGCCGAGCCTTAGGGGCAAGTGGTTTGGTCGGCGGTCAAGTTGTCGATTTAGAGTCGGAAGGTAAATCAGATATTTCCTTAGAAACCCTAAATTTCATTCATAAACACAAAACAGCCGCCCTGTTGGAAGCTTGCGTAGTTTGTGGCGGGCTGATTGCTAATGCATCACCTGAAGATGTGCAGCGACTAACCCGTTATGCTCAAAATATTGGGCTAGCATTCCAAATCATCGATGATATTTTGGATATCACTTCTACCCAAGAGCAATTAGGTAAAACAGCTGGCAAAGACCAAAAAGCTCAGAAAGTTACCTATCCCAGCCTGTGGGGACTTGAGGAATCGCGATCAATTGCCCAAGAGCTAGTTAAAGAAGCTTGTGTGGAATTAGAACCATTTGGAGACAGAGCTAAACCACTCCAAGCGATCGCTCATTTTATTATCAGCCGTAATAACTAGTAACGCTTTGGGTAATTCGTAATTCGTAATTCGTAATTCGTAATTCGTAATTCCTATACCGCAAGCGTTTCATTGATTGGGAATGGGTGGTTTGTTTACACCATACTGTACTACTACTGCCCAACGAAATTAAAAATTCACTGATTCAAAATTACAAAAGCTTACTTGATAAGCTTTTAGGTTATTTTGAATCGCTGGTCTTTTTCTAACGTGATAGATTAATTTGGGATTTTGGGTTGAATCTAAATGTTTCCTCAACCAACAACTGCTGCTAATATTTACTAACCTAACCAAAATAACATGCAGGACATAGGCAACATTTTAGACAACCGGGTGCTGCTGGTTGCTCTGGTAGCTTGTTTAATTGCTCAAGCATTAAAGCTCGTAGTTGAGATCGTCAAACATCGCAAACTGAATGTGCGTGTTTTGGTGACAACCGGAGGTATGCCCAGTGCCCATTCGGCTCTGGTTACGGCTTTAGCCGCTGGTGTAGGGCAAACACTGGGTTGGGCATCTCCTGATTTTGCCGTTGCGATCGTTTTTGCCATCATTGTCATGTATGATGCAGCCGGAGTTCGCCAAGCAGCTGGCAAGCAAGCTCGTATTCTCAATCAAATGATTGATGAATTATTCCATGAAAAACCAGACTTTAGCCAAGACCGTCTGAAAGAATTACTCGGACATACACCAGTTCAGGTAATCGCCGGATCGGCTTTGGGTATAACCATCTATTGGTTAGCTAGGTCTGCTTATTAAACTAGAGTAATAAATCTTTGTTTGAGGGGCTATTGATAATTAATAACTGGTAATTTGTCAATCAATTTTGGATTTTGGATTTTAAATTTACCCCGTGAATAAATTTAGGGAATTAAGAATGAAAGGATTTGTTCCAAAGAACTTATTTCACGCAAAGCGAGTATAAATATATTCGCTGAAAACCCTTTGAAATTTGGAATTTAAAATCACAAATTAATTCAATTGACAAATTACCACTCTGGTAGACCGCATCAAGATACCACTGAACTTAAGATCGCTAAAACCGCACAGTCGAGCGCAGCAGAATCACTTTACGACTATCTACTAGGCTGGCAACGAAACCGCCATTGTTTAGCTTTTGCAATGTATTATACGCTTCAGTTTGGTTAGTGGTATAAACTGCTAGCAAGTAAGGGCGTTGTCCATAAGAAACAAAACCGACGTTACCTCCGACCACTTGCTGCACACTATTTACTAGTTCTGGACGGTTATAATAATCTACCAGTACTGCATAACCTTCTCCTAATGCTTGAGGATTATAGCTGACTGTCTGCTGAGGTGGTTTGGGCTGTGACTGTGGCTGCACACTTGCCGTTGTCGTTGGTCGAGTGGTAATTATGGCAGACAAGCCAACAATATTGCTGACATATCTTGCCCAACGATTGGCGTCGTCAATTTTATTAAAACCCCCGACTCGCGTCACGGTTTCGTTGAGATATTTGCAGGTGATAGTTTTAAGTTCGGGTGGTAAGGCGCTACGTAACTGCTTTTGATTATTTGCTGTGGGACTGACTACTAATAAAAGATACTCACCCGCATTTGGTGGTTGACAAGAGGGAATGGTTTTTTGAGCAAGTACAGAACTCATGCCACCAATCAACCCTACAATCGCTAATCCTAAAACACTTGGTAAATTCTGAAATCTATGCACAAAAGTTAGATTATGTAAATTAAGGTGTCCTAGAAGATTTTATAAGAAAAAAGCTGAAAACCTAGCTACTTCAGTATGGTGATGAAATATGTGTCAAAAAATATATTTTGTTACTCAAAAATAAAATCAGGGAGTGGGGGAAGAGGCAGAGGGGCAGAGGGGCAGAGGGGCAGGGGAGCAGAGCAGACAAGGGGACAAGGGAGAATTATTGAACAATCTCCCTTGTTTCCCCATCTTCCTTATCTTTTCTCCATGCCCAATGTCCAATGCGCTATGCCTAAGATACGGTAGTAAGCGATGCCAAAGCATCTGGTATTGCCTCAGAAGGAGCCTGGAATTCGCCAGTAATAACGTACTCTAAACGCAGTTTTAACCAAGTAATAAATTGAGGATTTGTAGAAATAATTGCTACTGCTGGTTGGGGACATTTTGCTTTTAGCTCTTTAAACTGCGGTGTTTCCAAGAAAGCTGGTTGCTCAACTAACCAAAAATCTATTTCTTTTTCTTGTTCGTGGTAGTTACGGGTGCGTTCTTTGAGAACTTCGTGTATCGGTTCTTCTTCGAGAAGAAAGCGGTGACTTGCCAAAACGTAATGGTATGTTTGCATTTTCATCCTTTGCTTGCTATGTGAATAATTTCAGGGCACAGTGACTCTGTACCCTGACAAAACTAACTAACTTTTCTGGGATTTCTTGAACCAAGAACTGAACGGACAAGCACTTTTCTGGTTTTCAGATTTTGTCTGTTTGCCACCAGATGTTAGCTTTTCCAAGAACAGATTATTGTCGAAGTAATGTTCTAAGGAAATAACCTTCAAGTCATCGGTAACTTTTGCAATGCTCATACCGATAATTTCTATTGTTTCTCCAGTAGGTGCATGGTCTTTATATTCTCCGTTAAAATGTCCCCAATGCCGCCATTTAAATGTTACATTCGGTGGCCCTGAGAAAACTTCCAGCACTTCCCAAGGAAATCCTTGAGGAAATGTTGTGTGGAAGACTTTTGCGGATGATTCAAAGCTTTCTTCTGAAGCTTTGTAATGCTCTGAATCAGGCATAAATAGATTGTAAGTACCTTGGGCTGATAAATCTGCTGCGGTATACTCTACTCCGCCATTGGTACTGACGCGAAAGTTGTCATTCACAATAGATAACCACTCTTGCGGGTTAGCTTTGAAGGATACCTCCATCTCGAAGGTTCTCACCAAGTTTTGCACGATCGCTTCCAGTGTTCCTTCAAGATGATTATAGATACTTTCTTTAGCAAGATTCTCTTTTGAACGGGAATAATCAGGCGGTGTCTGATAGCGCCACTTGACATCAGTACTTTCTGCTATCACCTTATCCCGATCCTGTACCCAAAGTGGCAGGTTGTTAGATTGTGTTGCGCTCATAGAAGTTTTTGCTGAAGATTCGATCCCAATTTCTAGATTTCGCAGTGACAACCCCTCTTTTTATATAGGGAGCAGGGGGCAGGGGAGCAGGGGAGCAGGGAGATGAGGGAGTTAGGGGACAAGGAGACAAGGAGATAAACAAAACTCCTAACTCCTAACTCAGCACTCAGCACTCCTAAAGCCCAATGCCCAATGCCCAATGCCCAATGCCCAATGCCCCATGCCCTATTCCCCATCCCCCCTTATAGCTTGTTTCATCTCGCGGACTGCCCTTTCCATACCTACTAATGCTGCCCGACTGATGATGGTATGACCAATGTTCAGTTCTTCCATGCCTGGAAGCGCAGCCACCGGATAGACGTTCCAGTAGGTGAGTCCGTGACCAGCGTTAACTCGCAATCCGGCTTGAATCGCTTGTTCACACCCTTTTGCTAATATGGCTAATTCTCGCTGGCGATTTGTTTCATCTTTAGCCTCAGCATATTGTCCGGTGTGCAATTCAATAAACTGCGCCTGTGTCTTGACAGATGCTTCAATTTGTGCTGGTTGGGCATCGATAAATAAACTAACTGGAATGCTAGCGCTTTGCAATTTATCGACTATCTCACCTATTCTAGCAATTTGGAGGGCAATATCTAGTCCGCCTTCTGTTGTGACTTCTTCGCGCTTTTCGGGGACTAAAGTCACGTAATCTGGTTTGATATCAAGAGCGATCGCCAGCATTTCATCTGTAGCGGCCATTTCTAAATTAAGATGCGATCGCACTGTTTGCCGCAATATCCGCACATCCCGATCTTGGATATGTCGCCGATCTTCACGCAGATGCACCGTAATTCCATCTGCACCCGCTAATTCTGCCAGTACCGCCGCCGCTACTGGGTCTGGTTCCACCGTCCGCCGCGCTTGCCGGATAGTGGCGATGTGGTCAATGTTAACGCCAAGTGTAGGCACCCCAAGTTTCTCCCAAATCCACAGTCCTTAGAACTTGATTTTACTGGAAATAGCGGTAGTTTTGCTGAAGGAGCTACAGATAGATTACACGCGTACAATGCGATTGTTTAAAAGAAAACTGAGTTAGCAAAAGCTTATTCTTGGGCAAACTACTTTAAATAAGTAGCTGATTTCACAAGAGTTGATGAAGTATGAATACAGCAGTTGAGCCGATGGACAAGCTTTTGAACTATCAAATTAGCGAACAACTTTATGCAGGCTCTAGAACCGTAGTTTACCGTGCTATTCGAGAGGCGGATCGACTTCCGGTTGCGATCAAACTGCTCCAGCAAGAGTATCCTACTTTCAATGAACTACTGCTGTTCCGTAATCAGTACACTATTGCTAAAAATCTTGACCTATCCGGTATTGTTCGTCCCTACAGTCTGGAACCTTACCGCAACAGCTATGCTTTGGTGATGGAGGATTTTGGCGGCATTTCCCTCAAAGATTGGCTCAACCAAAAAATAGGAAGCAACCAATATACTTTGACCGATTTCTTGGATATTGCGATCGCTCTAAGTAATATTCTTGACGGACTATACCGCCATCAGGTTATCCACAAAGATATTAAGCCTGCCAACATCCTCATCAACCCGGAAACTAAGCAAGTCAAGTTAATTGACTTTAGTATTGCCTCTCTTTTACCTAAAGAAACCCGCGAAATTCACAGTCCCAATGTCTTAGAAGGTACTCTCGCTTACCTTTCCCCAGAACAAACCGGGCGGATGAATCGTGGAATTGACTATCGCAGTGATTACTATTCCCTCGGCGTTACCTTCTATGAATTGCTGGCTGGACATCTGCCCTTTGAGTCTAACGATCCGATGGAGTTGGTTCACTGTCATATTGCAAAGCTTCCAGAGCAATTAGGGTGCAGAGGGCAGGGGGCAGGGGGCAGGGGGCAGGGGGCAGGGAGCAGGGGGGAAGAAGAAATTCCCGAAGTTCTTTGTGGAATTGTGATGAAATTGATGGCGAAAAATGCTGAAGACCGCTATCAGAGTGCATTAGGGCTGAAATTTGATTTAGAAAAATGTTTGTCTCAATTGCAGGAAATTGGCAGGGTTAAATCCTTTCAATTGGGTGAGCGGGATATTTGCGATCGCTTCATCATCCCAGAAAAGCTCTACGGTCGCCAAGCCGAAGTTCAAAATTTACTGGATGCCTTTGAGAGAGTCAGCCAGGGAAGCACTGAAATTATGTTGGTAGCGGGCTTTTCTGGCATTGGCAAAACTGCTGTGGTGAACGAAGTCCATAAGCCAATTGTGCGACAACGGGGTTATTTCATTAAAGGTAAATTTGACCAGTTCCAGCGCAACATCCCTTTCTCTGCCTTTGTGCAAGCCTTTCGAGACTTAATCAGGCAACTGCTAAGTGAAACTGACGCCCAATTCCAGCAATGGAAGCGCAAAATTATTTCTGCTTTGGGTGAACACGGACAAGTGATGATTGAGGTGATTCCAGAACTGGAAAGTATGATTGGTAAACAGCCTCCTGCGCCAGAACTCTCTGGTGGTGCAGCCCAAAATCGCTTCAATTCGCTGTTTTTGAAATTCACTCAAGTCTTCACTGCATCAGAGCATCCATTAGCGATCTTTATTGACGATCTGCAATGGGCAGATGCTGCTTCTTTAAACTTAATGCACTTGTTAATGAGCGAAGCTGACATCGGCTATTTATTGTTAATTGGTGCTTATCGAGATAACGAAGTCAACCCAGTACATCCCCTGATGCTGACTTTAGAAGAGATTCAAAAGTTAGATGCTACAGTCAATACGATTACTTTATTACCTCTCGATCGAGTTTCTATCAATCATTTGGTTGCAGATACATTGAGTTGCTCTTTAGCTTTAGCCACACCTCTAACAGAATTAGTATTGAGCAAAACTAAAGGAAATCCTTTCTTCAGCACCCAGTTTCTCAAAGCGCTACATCAAGATAAACTAATTACATTTAATTTTAATGGTGGTTATTGGGAATGTGATATTGCTCAGGTGCGATCGCTCGCTCTTACCGATGATGTAGTAGAGTTTATGGCAATTCAGCTTCAGAAATTGTCAGCTAAAACTCAAGAAGTTTTGAAGTTAGCGGCTTGTGTAGGAAATCAATTTGATTTAGCGACGTTAGCGATCGTCCATGAAAAATCCCAAGTCGAAACAGCCGCAGACTTTTGGAAAGCTTTGCAAGATGGGTTGATTATTCCTACCAATGAAGTTTACAAGTTCTATCATGACGAGTCTGAATTGAGAATTCAAAACTCCGAATTTCAGCAACACAATTTTCCTGATTCTTGCTCTTACAGATTTCTTCATGACCGCGTTCAGCAAGCAGCCTATTCTCTTATCCCTGAATCTCAACGAAAAGCTACTCATTTCAAGATTGGGCAATTACTGTTAAACAATACATCACCTGAAGCGCTTGAAGCTAGCATTTTTGACATTGTTAATCAGCTAAATGAGGGAATTGACATAATTGATGGACAATCTCAAAGATATGAACTAGCTAAACTGAATCTAATCGCTGGTAAGAAAGCAAAAGCTTCTACTGCTTATAAAGCAGCCCTGAAATATTTTACATTGGGTAGAAGCTTGCTGATAGCAGAAAGTTGGCTATTGAATTATAAAATTACATTTGAATTACATCGAGAATCCGCAGAATGTGAATATTTAAATGGTAATTTTCACCAGGCGGAAACATTATTTCAGATAGCGTTAGCTCAAAGCCAAGATAGGTTTGAGCAAGTAGAGATTTATCGAATTCAGATGTATCTGAGAATGACTCAAGGTGAAAATATAGCAGCTAGTATTGAAGCTGGAGTAAAAGGTTTGAGCATTATGGGGATGCATCTGCTAGTCACTCCTGAAGAACAGCAAGCTGTTATCGAAACTGAACTTCAAGAATTAAAAGCTAAACTGCAAACGATTCGCATATCAGATTTATTCGATCTGCCTGAGATGACAGATCCAGAAAAGAAGGTTTGTATGGGTATTTTAGCTGACCTTTGGGCAGCAGCTTATATGGGAGGAGATCAATATTTTACTTGCTTGGTTCCTCTATTAGCGATCAATTTATCGTTTAAATATGGCAATGCAGAAAGTTCTGGTTTTGCTTACTGTATATATGGGATGAGTCTGGCAAATCAAGGAAATTATCAAACTGCTTATGAGTTCGGTACATTAGCACTAAAACTCGATCGTCACTTTAATAGTACTCAATTTATTTTTAAGACCAATAATATCTTTGCACACACGATTAATCCCTATAATCAGCATTTGAAAACGAATTTGCCACTTTCTCAGGAATCATTCCAAGTCTGTCAAGAAACTGGAAATTTAGTGTTTGGTGTTTGGGCGGTTTCGTTTTTGATTTGGGCAATGTTAATTAAAGGCGATCGCCTCTCAGATGTTTACGCGGAAACTGAAAAATATCTGAGTTATGTCCAACAGGTTAATGATGCCAATATGCTGTATGCATTTACTTTACAGCAGCAGTTTTTATTAAATCTGCAAGATATATCTAAAAATACCGATTTATTAGGCGATCGCAACGACGAAAATATTCCCTATATAGAAGTATGGAGACAGAAGAATAACTTCGATCATGGAATTAATTGGTACTGCTTTCTTAAAATCCAATTGTCGTACCTTTATGGTCGTTACACCGATGCTGTGCAAGCAGCAGAAGAAGCTGAGAAAACTCTTGGTTGTAACTCTGGTTTTTTCCCAATTATTCAGTATCATTTCTATTATCCACTCAGCTTGATAGCTCTTTATCCCAATGTGACATTAGAGAAGAAAAAGCAGTATTGGGACATTATTCGAGAGCATCAACAAATTCAGAAAAATTGGGCGAATAGTTGCCCAGACAACTTTCTACATCGATATCTCTTGTTATCTGCGGAAATAGCAAGAATTTCTGGCAAATATATGGATGCAATCGAGTCATACGATCGCGCCATTGCTAAAGCTAAAGAAAACGAATATGTCAACGAAGAAGCTCTCGCCAACGAACTTGCAGCCAAGTTTTATTTAGAATGGGGCAAAGAACGCATTGCTCAAGAGTATTTAATTAATGCTTACTATTGCTACACCCGTTGGGATGCTAAAGCTAAAGTCGATGACCTAGAACAGCGTTATCCACAACTGTTAGCCCCAATTTTACAACAGAGGCGATCGCCACTCACACCCAATGACACAATCGCAAATATTGACAGCATTACTACCTTCCACCCAAGCATTCATAAATCAGTAACATCTAGCAGCAATACATCAGTAATGCTAGATTTGGCAACAGTTTTAAAAGCCTCTCAGACTCTCTCCAGCGAAATTGAATTAGATAAATTACTTACGAAGCTGCTACAAGTAGTGATTGAAAATGCTGGAGCAGATAAGTGTGCGTTACTACTGCTTAAAGAAGATAGATTGCTAGTTGAGGCGATGGCTCAAGTTGGGCAACAATCAACAGTGTTACAGTCCATTTTTATGGAAGATAGTGCAGACGTTCCCCATAGTCTAATTTACGCCGTTAAACGTAACTTGCAATCTACCGTTATCTTTGATACAACATTGCATCCGGCGCTAATAACCGATCCCTATATTATTCGTCAGCAACCCAAAAGCTTGCTGTGTACGCCGATTCTCTATCAAGGAAAATTGTTAGGGATTTTATATTTAGAAAACAATCTGATGACTGGGGCGTTTAGTAGCGATCGCGTCGAAATTCTTAATCTATTATGCACTCAAGCTGCAATTTCCCTAGAAAACGCTAGGCTTTATCAGCAAGCACAAAATGCTCTAGAAAACTTGGGACAGACGGAACAATTTTTGCGGTTAATTATTGACAATATTCCACAATCTGTTTTCTGGAAAGACTGCAATAGTGTTTATTTAGGCTGTAATCATAAATTTACGCAAACTTGGGATCTAGGAATGCCAGAAAATGTTATTGGGAAAACAGATTATGAGCTTCGCTGGACTAAGGAGCAATCAGATTTTTTTGTAGCGCGCGATCGCCGCATTATTGAGTCTGGGGAAGCGGAACTCAACATTATCGAAACCGTGCAGCAAGTAGATGGAACACAAAAGTGGTCTAATACAAATAAAATTCCTCTAAAAGATAGAGAAGGAAACGTTTTTGGCATTCTAAGCACATCTGAAGACATCACTGAACGCCAACAAGCACAACAATTGTTACAGCAGCAAAAACAACAGTTGGAACAAGCGTTGGAAGAACTCAAAACGATGCAATTGCAAGTGGTGCAAAATGAAAAAATGTCTGCTCTTGGCAATCTGGTAGCAGGTGTTGCCCATGAAATCAACAATCCTGTAGGCTTCATTGCTGGTAATATTGAACCTGCCAAAGATTATGTTAAAGATTTGTTTGGACTAATTAATCTTTATCAACAAAAGTTTCCCAATCCCAGTTTAGATATTCAAGATGAAATTGATGCCATTGACTTGAATTATTTACGCCAAGATTTGCCTAAATTACTAGACTCGATGAAATTGGGTGTTAACCGTATTCGTAGTATCAGTACCAGTTTGCGAACCTTCTCCAGAGCAGATAAGGATTATAAAGTTCCTTTTGATATTCACGAAGGGATTGATAGCACTATTCTGATTCTCAGACACCGTTTAAAAGCTAATGAAAACCGTCCAGCAATTGAGGTAGTGAAGAATTATGGCAAGCTACCCCTAGTGGAATGCTTTGCGGGACAACTTAATCAGGTATTTATGAACTTGTTAGCAAATGCCATTGATGCGCTTGAACAATACAATACAGAACGCAGTTTGGAAGCGATTCTTGCCAACCCCAATTGCATCACTATTCAAACTCGTGTAGTAGATTCAGGTCAAAATGTTTTGATTAAGATTGCTGATAACGGGGTGGGGATGCCACCAGAGGTTAAACAAAAAGTGTTTGACCATTTGTTCACTACCAAGGCTGTAGGAAAAGGCACTGGGTTAGGATTAGCGATCGCTCGTCAAATTGTGGTAGAAGCACATGGCGGTTCGATCTCTTGTACTTCCGAACTTGGAAAAGGTACAGAGTTTGTCATTCAAATCTCTACTCAACAACAATAATGAGTGTTGAGTACTGTTAGCGATAGCGGAGTGTTTAGCCCGTGCTGAGTAATTTCCACTTTACTCAGCACTTTTCATTTTTGCTTTTTAAATTTTTAGTTTGGAGTCAAGCTACAATGATGCTTCAATTGCGGAAAGTATGGTTGAAAATTAATCCCCAATGGAATGCCCAAATCAACAAAAAATACTACTCATTTAAATGGCGATCGCGTAATTTTATATTATTATCAATTGTGGTATTTTTGTCTATTAGTATTAGCGCCACAGCTATCACTAGTTACAAGATTGTTAAGGGATTGCTGCTCGATAGTCTGAAAGAACAAGTACTATTAAAAACACGCAAAGGTCAGGATGATATTGATAATTGGTTAGCCATTCGTAAAACAGAAATTAATACTTTGGCAAATTCTGGTGTGGTGCGATCGCTCGATTGGTCTGTAATGGAACCTTACTTGCAATCTGAATTGAAGCGGCTACAAACGTTTTTGCTCATGGGGTTGGTCACACCGGATGCTCTATTAATCAATACTCACGGAGATCATCTCAATGTTAAAGACCGAGAATTTTTTCAGCGGAGTATAGCGGGTGAAACAGTAGCAACCGATCCAATTATTGGACGCACAACTAAACAGTTACAGATTCAGATTAGTTCGCCGATTCCTGCCGAAACAGGCATAAAGCCAGCAGGTGTTTTAATGGGAGGAATTCCAATTAACCGAGTCGTTGAGGCGATCGGCAATTTACATCAAGGTAAAGGCAGCTATGCCTTTGCGCTGAATTCTCAAGGAGTTCCCATCGCCCATCCCAACACGGAACTAATTGGTACAGCCGAAAAAGCCGCTCAGAGTTTCCTTAATTCGCCCAATCCCAGGTTAGCGGAAATTACTCAAAAAATGGTAGCTAAACGCACAAGTATTGAATTAGCTCAACTGGATGGTAAATGGAGCTATGTTGCTTACACTCCCCTCAGAGAGGCAAATTGGTCAGTAGCGTTAATTGTGCTAAAAGAAAATATTGAATCGCCATTACAGGCGTTGAATTTGTTGGCTACCGTTTTGGGAGGATTGCTGGCGGTTGGGTTGATTAGTGCGTGGCGACAGGTGCAACTATATGAACAGATTCGCGATCGCGCCTTGATTTCTAGCCAGCAGACGCAACAACTCAGCAAAACCCTGAAAGAATTGCAAAATACTCAAGCTCAACTCATCCACACCGAAAAAATGTCTAGTCTGGGACAATTAGTGGCTGGAGTGGCACATGAAATTAATAATCCCGCCAATTTTATCCATGCCAATCTCAACCATGCCAGCGTTTACAGCCAAGATATCCTCGATTTACTCAAGCTTTATCAACAAACCTACCCAAATCCTACCCCCGAAATTAGCGATCGCGTTCAAGACCTTGATATTGAGTTTCTTGCAGAAGATTTACCTAAATTAATGGCATCAATGCAAGTGGGAACCAAACGCATTCGTGAAATTGTGCTGTCGCTGCGTAATTTCTCGCGCCTCGATGAAGCAGATATGAAATTTGTAGATATTCACGAAGGATTAGATAACACTCTGATGATTTTGAATCGTCGCCTTACAGCTACGCCCAATCTACCAGAAATTCAGATCGTTAAGCAATACAGCGATCTACCGCTAGTAGAATGCTACGCAGGGCAACTCAATCAAGTGTTTATGAATGTTCTCGTGAATGCGATCGATGCACTAGAAGAAGCCAGCCAAAAACGAAGTTTTGAGGAGCTTAAAACTAACCCCAATCAAATTAAGCTCCAAACCCAAATTGACAAATCAAGTCATTGCGCGATCGTTCAGATTTACGATAACGGTATTGGGATGTCAGAGAATGTCAAGCAACGGGTATTTGACCATATGTTTACGACTAAACCTGTGGGTAAAGGAATCGGATTAGGAATGGCGATCGCTTATCAAATTGTTGTAGATAAACATCGAGGAACTATTGAAGTTGATTCAACCCCAGGATATGGAACAGAGTTTACCATCCGTATTCCTTTAACAAGTAAAAATTAAAAATTGCTGACAAAATTGAAACAGTCGAAGATTATATCAATAAGTTTTTTTGGCTAATTTCTACACTCATAGTCAGAGGCGATATACTTTAAAAAAGTTGATTTGTAAATTCCATCTGCTACATACAATTATTACTACATCAACTCTCTGAGGTAATATGCTTTTAAAACTGCAACAAATTATTGTTAAACCTGGTCAACAAATGTTACTCCAAGATATTAGTTGGCAGCAGTTAGAAGATATTTTAGCAGAAATGGGAGAAAGACGTGCTGCACGTATTTCTTATAGTCATGGTTGGTTAGAAATTATGGTTCCCTTACCAGAACACGAAAAAGATAAAGAACTTATTGGTGATTTAGTCAAAATCTTGTTAGAAATACTACAAATTGATTTTGAACCTTTTGGTTCCACAACACTAAAAAATGAGCGAATGCGCCAAGCAGTAGAACCAGATACCAGTTTTTATATTCAAAATCAAGCTGCTGTAATTGGCAAAAACCGCATAGATTTAAATATAGATCCACCACCAGATTTAGCAATCGAAATTGATATTACTTCTCGCACTCGATTTCAAAATTATGAAATTTTGGGAGTTCCTGAACTTTGGCGACATACACAACAAGGTTTAGAAATTTTATTGCTAAAAGAAGGGAAATATATAAAATCTGAATCTAGCCCTAATTTTCCTGATATCCCAATTGTTGAATTAGTCAATGAATATGTTCAGCAGTGTTTAACAATTGGCAGAAGTCAAGCTATGCGTAATTTTAGAGATTGGGTAAAGAATAATTTATGATAAAAATCTAAGGCTTTCTGAGAAAGGCGATCGCTCATGACTACCGAAAACAACCCAAGAGCCATTCTAGACTGGGAACACCCCACACCGCCCACAGATTTAATTTTTGATGACGGAGAACCCTTGGAATCAAATCGCCACCGTATTGCTATGAATGTGTTGATTCGGTCATTGCAACAAGCTTGGGCTGACCGGAATGATTTCTTCACTGGGGGCAATATGTTTATTTATTACAGCAGCGCCCAAGTACGTAACCAAGATTTCCGCGGCCCCGATTTCTTTGCTGTCTTGAATGTGGACGGGACTAATTCTCGTCAAGGTTGGGTAGTGTGGGAAGAAAACGGTCGTTATCCTGATGTGATTGTAGAATTAATGTCACCATCCACAGCCAAAATAGATAAAACTGTTAAGAAAGACCTTTACGAACAAACTTTTCATACTTCAGATTATTTTGTCTATGACCCCTTTGACCCGACTTCTTTGCAAGGGTGGCATTTAGATCATAATCAGCAATATCAATCTTTGACACCAAATGAGCGTGGTTGGTTGTGGTGTCAAAAGTTAGGTTTATGGTTGGGAACGTATGAAGGAACAATAGACAGAGAAACGGCGGTATGGTTACGGTTTTACGATGTAGCTGGCAATTTAGTTTTGTTACCAGACGAAGCTGCTGCTGCACAAACACAAGCCGCAGTCACGCAGGCGGAAATTGCTGTTGCACAAGCACAAGCCGCAGTTGCACAAGCAGAAGTTACTGCTCTACGAGAAGAAGCGGCTACTGCAAAAGCGGCTCGATTAGCAGCTAGATTGAGAGAATTGGGTGAAAATCCAGATATTTTGTGAAATGTAAGCAAAAGACTAAATGCGATCGCTATTTTGTAAACTCACAATAAACAGGTGCGATTGCCACTTTGAAATATTACAACAAACAAGTGCGATCGCTATTTTGAAAAATCACAACAAACAAATGCGATCGCTCTTTCCAAATCTCACAACAAATAAGTGCGTAGTTTACCGCTGTAGGCATCGCTATTTTTAAATGTCAGAATTAGTAAGTGCGATCGCTATGTTAAATACGGGATGCAATCGCTATTAATTGCTACAAGACTAAGGTTTAATCGGCACAAATTGATATTTATCACTGCCAGATATTTGTTGAACTTTAACTAAGAATATTTCATTGTTTAAGCGATCGCCTGATGGTAAAAACTGAATCTTTCCCGTTGCACCATCGACTGAAAAACTCGGACTATGCAACTCTTTTTGTAATTCATCGCGTCTGTTAGTTCGTTGTAAACCTGCGATGATCGCCAAGGTTGCATCATAAGCCGTAGCTGTTCGCCAATTGACAGTTGCACCCCAAACTTTTTGGGCTTTTTGCGGAAAGATGTTATTAGGAAAAGCTGTGGGATACCAAGGTGCAGAGATTATCAGTCCGTTGATACCGCTGCCATTCCTTAAGGTTTCGTCAGTGAAAAGTGTAGGACTACCAAATACAGTCAACTGCCCTTGATTAGATTGTACCACCGCTAGACCTTGCTTTATTTTGTCTACATAAAGACCTAACACCAAGGCATTAGCATCGCTACGTACAGCTTGAGAAATGACAGCACTAGGGTTAAAGTCACGAGCAGAAATATCGCATTCTGTAGAATTAATCTGACCGCCAGCAGCTTTTATCGCTTTAACAAACTCATTGTTAAACGACTGATTATCTATCCCTTGGTAATCAACACAGATAAGAAAATTGGTTTTACCCGCTATTTTAATGGCGTAATTAGAGACGCTATCAGCTATGGATTTAACACTAGGAGCAGTACGGAAGATATAATTGCCAACCCTATCAAGGTTTTGGGCATAACTGGTGGGAGAGATCATCACTAACCCGTCTTTTTGATAGACTGGGGCTGCTGAGAGAGAAGCATTACTAGAATTATGTCCCACGACAGCTAAGATGTTGGCATCTTTGCCAAACCGAGTGGCAAGCTGTGCAGATTCACTTGGATCGTTATCATCATTAGCGATCGCTACCTCCAAAACTTTGCCATTGATACCGCCACTGCTATTCACCTCATCTTGAGCTTGGGACACACCGCGCAGTATCTCTTTTGCTACATTTGGATTTGTCCCAATAGGTACGCTCACAGCAATTTTGAGCCGATCTCCTTTCTGACGAGCTTTAGCATTATTCAAGTAAATCAATGTTTCTGGGTCTGTTCTATTAGTAAGATTCGCTTGACGGTATGAATTAAACTTATTAATAGCAGTCTGACAATCACCATTTAAAAATGCTTGAACTCCAGCTTCTTTATCTGGATTTGTATCTTGTTTTAATAAAATTTCTTCACCCAGGCTAATTCTGTCATTCAAACTATAGGTCTCTTTACCACAGGAATTTACTATAGGCGGAACTACAGGTTGAGATGTATGTTTGGTTATCAAAAAGTAGAATACAGTACTGCCAACGCCAATACCTACTCCAATTACTCCGATGACGCTGGCTACTATGTATTGTAGAAAATTGTTATTTTGGGTAGGCCGAGTATTTATCCGAGTCCGGGCATTTGACTGTTTGCGAATTATGATATCTTCTCTTTTTGCTGTATCTTTATTTTTGCCGCCGAGAGTTGTTGAATCTTCTCTCTCACGAATTCGGTCTTCAATTGGTTTTATATCTTCATCCCTAAGTACTAAAAGTTCCTGAAGACGTTTCAACCTAGTACGAGTTCTCTCACTGAGATTAGAATCTGATTCTATCGCCTTGTAGAAAGCCTCTTCATACTTTTCCAATTTTCTTTTATACTCTTGGTAAGGTTTTAAAACCTCTGCTTCAATTGATTTTGTGTCCTCAAGCGTTAGTTCCAGATTCTCCTGTTTCACTTGTAATATAATGCGATCGAGTTCATGAATTTCACCACTGCCTTCCTTTGCCAATTCTTGAACTAGTTTGCGATAAATAAGCTTTGGATCACCTTTTGGTGCTTTAGACAGGTAAATTTTGTAACCTTCTTCCACTGGGTATATTTTCGGTGTCATTGCTGGGGCTTCTTGCTTGACTTTAATACTGGCATATTCATGCAGTTCATCAACAGAAATCCGTCCATCTCCGTCTTTATCGGCTGCTCCTTTTTCAATTCCCTCCACTAGATAGCGTGTGTAAACTGAAAGTTCTAAACCTTCCTGCTCAAATGCATACTGAGTGGATGTGGAAGAAGTCAGAATTGCTCGCCCTTTTCCGCCTAGCTCCTCTTGCAAATTTACCGTGCTGTCGTCTCTTGGAGTCATATCCCGAGCAATTGCACCACTAAAGCAGCAATCCAAAATCACCACCTGTCTCTCAGATTTGCTTTCATTCATATTTTCGTTCAGAACACTAGCTGCTAGTGCTAGGTGCTTAACTAGCCTTCCATTCTCTTTACGAGTATTACAGTTTGATAAGTAAAGCTTGCCGTTTTCATCTTTTATTCCATGACCAGAGAAGTAAAACAGCAACAGGTCTTCTTTTTGGCGATTGGCAAAAAGTCTGTATATCGCATCTTCCACTTCTTGCCGATCAGGATTTTTTAATGCTGTAACATCCGTCTCGGCAAATCCTCCCATTTCTGGGTTTAGTAAAACTCGCTGCATTGCCTCCACATCTTTTGTAGCCGCAAGCAATGAGGTAATATCTGCTCCATACTCGCTTACACCAATTAGCAGCGCTACCTTCGCCATGTTGCTATTCTCCTTTATTTATGGAATTTATCGGCTAGCTACCTGCGATGAACTTTTGCGCTTGTTCAATGGCGGCGTTTAACTCTTCCTGACTGCTAGCTTTCACCTTCAGTTTTTTGCCGTTAGCTTCAACTTCCAATTCAATGGTTTTGTTACCCAAGCGATCGCCCAAAAATCCCAACAATTTCTTAAAATTGGCAAGGCTCACCTCTGCCTGCAACACCCCCACCAGAAAACCACCAACAGATTTGGCTCCTTCAGGTATTTCTGTAGCTGCTACTAGTTCAGCACTTTCAACATCTAAGTCTTTGATTTCTCGCAGCAGATTCCGTGCTTCCCGTTCTTGCTCCTCTGCATCTAAATCTGGATTAGAAAGAGCGATCGTCAGTTTGACGTTAGATTCAGAACTCATTTTGTGCCCTTTTAGGTTTTTCAGCAGTTGATGGTCAATGGTATTTCTGTAGTATATCGATTGACATCACTTCTTCTATGTAAATTTCCTGAAACTTTTTCAAGATTTTTCCAAAAACTCATAAAATTCAGGTACAAATCTGGTATAAATACAGAACATCCCTTTTCAATAGCTTCAAAACTTAGAGGCAATCAACAGTATTTCTTTCGATACAGCAATTTGTTTTACCACGCTTGCGATCGCAAAGTAAGTTAGTGAGTTTGTCTTTGCAACTTCTTTAGAAGCGATCGCTAGATCAAACTATTACAGAACAGCGAAAATTCAGCGACCATCTCAAATAACCAGACAAGGGGCTTCAGCCCCTTGTTAAAGGTAGGCAAACTTGCGCCACAGTTGTCAGGTTAACTAAAACAAGTCCAAATCTGTCACAGCACCAATACTGCTAGAAGATACCAATTTGGCATATTTTGCCAACACGCCTTTAGTGTAACGCGGAGCCGGAGGTTGCCAATTGGCACGACGACGGGCCAGTTCTTCTTCAGATACGTTCAACTGCAACAAACGAGCGGGTGCATCAATAGTAATACTATCGCCTTCTTCTACAAGCGCGATCGCCCCACCAACTGCTGCTTCTGGTGCAACATGACCAACCACCATGCCGTAAGTACCGCCAGAAAAGCGTCCGTCGGTAATTAATCCTACAGCATCACCCAAACCAGCCCCGATAATTGCTGAGGTGGGAGCCAACATTTCACGCATTCCAGGGCCGCCTTTAGGCCCTTCGTAGCGGATGACTAGAATATCACCAGCTTGAATTTTACCCGCCAAAATTGCATCTAAAGAGGCTTCTTCCGACTCAAACACCCGTGCAGGCCCGGTAATTACTGGTTTTTTCACCCCAGTAATTTTGGCGACAGCTCCTTCCGTTGCCAAATTACCTCTGAGGATGGCTAAATGTCCTTGAGGATACATCGGGTTATCCCAAGTCCGAATCACATCTTGATTGACAGATGGTTCTTCTGGGATGTCTGCTAATATCTCTGCAATGGTTTGACCGCTGATCGTGAGGCTATCACCGTGTAATAAATCATGCACAAGTAACATCTTCATGACTTGCGGAATACCACCAGCTTTGTGCAAATCTGTAGCGACATATTTACCGCTTGGTTTTAGATCGCACAAAACGGGAACGCGAGCGCGGATAGTTTCAAAGTCGTCTATAGTTAACTCTACATTAGCGGCGCGGGCGATCGCTAAAAAATGCAGCACTGCATTGGTCGAACCACCGACTGCCATAATCACAGAGATAGCATTCTCTATAGATTTGCGAGTGATAATTTGCCGGGGTAATATTTGTTTGCGAATCGCTTCGACTAACACAAATGCTGATTTTTCCGTGCTGTCGGCTTTTTCGGCATCTTCTGCCGCCATTGTTGAAGAATAGGGTAAACTCATCCCCAGCGCTTCAAATGCTGAAGACATGGTGTTAGCTGTGAACATTCCTCCACAGGAACCAGCACCAGGACAAGCTCGACCTTCAACCTCTAATAATTCCTTTTCGTCAATTTTTCCAGCACTGTATTGACCAACAGCTTCAAAAGAACTGACAACAGTTAAATCGCGTCCATTATAGTGACCGGGTTTAATTGTACCACCGTAAACGAATATTGCAGGGATATTCATCCGAGCGATCGCCAGCATTGCCCCTGGCATATTTTTATCACAACCGCCAATAGCCAGCACACCATCCATACTTTGTCCAGTACAGGCGGTTTCAATGGAATCGGCAATCACTTCCCGCGATACTAAGGAATATTTCATCCCTTCAGTTCCCATCGAAATCCCATCGCTAATGGTAATCGTGCCGAACACTTGCGGCATCGCTCCGGCGGTTTTAATCCCAACTTCTGCCCTTTGTGCCAGTTGATTTATCCCCATATTACAGGGAGTGATCGTACTGTAGCCGTTGGCAATGCCCACAATAGCTTTATTGAAATCTTCATCTTTAAAACCAACTGCACGCAGCATAGCTCGATTAGGCGATCGCTGCACTCCTTGCGTTACAACTTGGCTTTTCAAATTCTCCGACATCTTTTTTCCTTCCGTGCCATCATCGCAACTGTTGCGATTGTATTACCTGATGATTTTCTCATGCCTGGGCGGTGCGATCGAATATGAGTAATTCTCTATGTTTCACCGTGTCTTTTGGTCAGCCCTAATTAGAATAAATCTTCATCTAAGCGTTTGTGTTAAATAGGGATGATTCTTATGTGTATAGCATCTAGAGTGCCGGAAATACACGAATTTAAATATGAAAAAAAGTCATTGCCCCAAGGTGAGGCACTGACTTTCCACATTTATAAGCTTAGTATATTGATATTGATTCCGGTGCACAGATGGAGACACTCTAACTTTGCACTAGAGTTCTTCTTCAAAATTATATCTGCCTTGAAAATAGTGACTAGGGATTGAAGACTGGGAAAGAGATATTTTCATTCTCTAATGCCTTCTACCTTCTGCCTCCTGCCTTATTTTCAAGGCAGGAATATTAAATTAAAGAATGAAGTCACTTGACACTACTTGTGGTGCTCCTATAAGCCGAACTTGAAACTCAGCCGAGCGATCCCCATCAGTGCTACCTTCGAGAATACCTCCTGAATAACGGATTTGGCCGGGTGCGGAGAATTGGGAACTCCCAATGAAAGTGAAAGCTTGGTTGCCTCCAATAGTGGAGTTGGCATCAATATTAAATAGATCGATGCGATCGCCTGACAAGGTTCCATTTCCACGAAAGTCAGTGATTATATCGCGTCCCGAAAGTGGAGTATCAGAAATTGAGTTGTACTTGAAAACATCATTACCCGATCCTCCAGTGAGAATATCTTTTCCACTACCGCCAGCCAGGACATCATCCCCAGTACCGCCATTGAGCGTATCGTTGCCAGCACCACCGTTAAGAATATCGTTGCCAGCGTTACCAAAGAGGCTATCATTGCCACCACCAGCGTTAAGGATACTCTTGCCACTACCACCTACAAGGGTGCTGTTGCCACCACTAGTATTAATGACATCGCTCTGACCATTATTGCTACTACTGCTACTGCTATTGCTACTGCCACCGCTACTGCTATAACTACTAGAGCTGGCGCTAACACTGCCGCTACCGGAGGAGATTGATATTGAAGTTGCCATTGATGAGTTTCTCCTAAACTTAGAGGAAAAAAAAATTACCTCTTTACTTTTCCATTATAAAACGGCATTGCTGATTAAGAGTATGAATTTGATTTCCTTCAAATGCATAAAGCAAACAATTTAAAACATGGAATTTGGGAATTCCATACTTTCATTCAGCAATGCCGACAAAACCAGGTCAAAATATCAATAATTGGAGTATATTGTTGAACAAACCTGATTGGAATAGTCCTTTACTATTAAGTTTGAATATTCGAGAGTATTTGAGAATATTTAAGAAGTAATAGATGTATTTAATGATATTTATTTCATATTTGTACCAAAAATCATCTGATGCCCTTGTACCTTCTATTTTCAGTTGTTTCAGTTGGAAACTACTCAGGAACAGTAGATTTTTTCTACGTGATTATATAGAGTTAATAACATTAATACTGTATTCATAATAACAATACTATAGTATTACCCTCAGCAGATTTTTTTCTCAAAAAAAATAATAATTCACTTTTTTATTCTCTGTCCAGAATAAAATACAAAACCTTTGTCCAGATAGAGTTGGTTTTGCATATTGATATTTTTTTAGTGGTTTCTGTAGTTATATATAACAAATAATTACCAATAAGTTAAAAGCTTTGTTAGACATATGACACAAAGAAAAGCCTTAAGATTTGTGTAACTTGATAACAAATAATTACCAATAAGTTAAAAGCTTTGTTAGACACATGACCCGAAGAAAAGCCTAAAGATTTGTGTAACTTGAATTCGTTCCCAGTCTTAAGACTGGAAATGTATTTCGAGAGGGCTGCTGCCTCTGCTAAAGCCATTGGAGGCAGAGCCTCCCAGGATCGTAATTAGGGTTGTATTTTAACTTAGTGCCATTCCCTTGTTAGACCAGTGCGACGCGAATAGCCCGTCGTAGACATCGCTGCATTCCCTAACGTTACAATTTAGCTATTCTGGCATCATCACAAGTTTTGCGATTGATTGTATTAACAGATTTTCTCATACATACGCAGCATTGGTAATTTTCTATTTTTTAGATGTGCTTCTGTTAGGTGCAGTTGATATGAGCAACTTTGTTAGTATTTAACTGTGCTTGATTATAGCGATATCATTGTTGACAGGTTAAAGCCTACTGCATTTTCTCACAGTTGGAGTATGTTTGGCTTTGCACCTAAATTATTCTTCAATATTAGACTGTTTGCATAAATCATAAATAAGAACCCTACTCCTAAATGCTTGCTCTTAGAAGTAGGGTGTTCAGCGCTTTTGCAAGAGGTATATTAGACTATAGGATGATGTCGCTTGCCACTAGTGATGGTGCTCCTGTCAGTCCAATCTCAAACTCAGGTGAGAGATCCCCATCAATGTTAGCTTCAAGAGTACCTCCTGAATAACGAACCTGACGGGCTGCTGAGAATGCGGCAGCACCAATGAAACTAAAGGCTTGGTTGCCCGCTACACTGGAGTTAGCGTCAATGGTAGATAGATCGATTTGATCGCCTGCAAAGATACCGTTTCCAACGAAGTCAGCGATAATATCTCGTGACAAACCAGTAGGACTATCTGAAACTGAATTGAAATCGAAAATATCGTTGCCAGCACCGCCAGTAAGAGAATCAGTCCCAGCACCGCCAGTAAGGATATCGCTGCCAGCACCCCCATTTAGGGTATCGTTGCCAGCACCGCCAGTGAGAAGATCGCTGCCAGCATTACCGTTAAGGATATCGCTGCCAGCATTACCGTTAAGGGTATCGCTGCCAGCATTACCGTTAAGGATATCGCTGCCAGCATCGCCATTTAGACTATCGTCGCCGGCATTGCCATTAAGGATATCGCTGCCAGCACCCCCATTTAAGATATCGTTGCCGGCGTTGCCATTCAGGATATCGCTGCCAGCACCCCCATTGAGGGCAGGACGAAAGATTAGTGGGGAACCGTTGATGGTATTGTTGTCATTAAAAATGCTACCTTCGATAATTGCCATTAGTAA
Source organism: Nostoc sp. DedQUE07 (assembly GCF_034530975.2). Classification (NCBI taxonomy): domain Bacteria; kingdom Bacillati; phylum Cyanobacteriota; class Cyanophyceae; order Nostocales; family Nostocaceae; genus Nostoc; species Nostoc sp. DedQUE07. The sequence continues at coordinate 174,856 of NZ_JAVRCC020000005.1, forward strand.
GTTTCTCCTGAACTTAGAGGGTAAAAAATAACCTCGTCACTTTCCCATCAGAAAACGGTGTTGCTGATTAAGAGGATGAATTTGGTTTCCCTCAAAGGTGTAAAGGAAACAGTTTCAAATATTTAATTTTTAAATTTCACACTTTCATTCAGCAACGCCGAGAAGACAAGGCAAAAAAATAACGAGTGGGTAGAGATAACTGAACCACACTTGATTGGAACAGGTCTTTGGTGTTAAGTTTGAAGATTTGACAAGCACTAGATGTATTGATGATATTGGCATCAAAATTATGCCAAGAGTAATGTCATGTTCTTATATCTTTACTGGTTGCAGTAGTAGGATGGTATGAAACAAGCTGATTTCCTCCTACAAAAGCGCATAACTTTTAGAACGTTTTGATTTTATCCACAATCACAACACTATACTATTACTTTCAAGCCTACTTTTTTCTATCTATAAGAAAGAGTAATTATCCCTTTTTTATTCCTCTCGCTAAAACAAAATCTGAAACCTTTATTCAGATAGGGTTGGTTTTACTTTTTGAGATTTATTCGGTTATTTATCTAGTTATATATAAGGAAGTAATTGCCAATAACTTAAAAGCCTTGTTAACCAGTGCGATCGCTACATCCCTTGCGTTACAATGTGCCTTCTCAAATTCTCTGACATTTCTTCATTCAGTAGCATCATTGCAACAGTTGCGATTATATTACCTAATTTTCTGATGTAGAGGTGGCGCAATTTAATAATTATAAACTATTAGAAAGGCAAGCTAAACTTATCTCTCTTTGTGACTATTCAATTATCAAAATTCTGCATTCTGCCTTATTTTTAAGGCAGATAATATTAAATTAAAGGATAATGTCGCTTTCCACTAGCTGTGGCGCTCTTGTAAGCCGAATTTCAAACTCAGCCAACAGATCGCCATCAGTACTACCTTGGAGAATACCTCCTGAATAACGGATTTGACCGATTGCAGAGAATGCACGACTCCCGATAAAAGTGAAGGCTTGGTTGCCCTCTTTAGTGGAGTTGGCGTCGATAGTAGATAGATCGATTTGATCCCCTGCAAGGATGCCGTTTCCTACAAAATCAGCGATCGCATCCTGTAAAAAACCAGGTTGACTCTCTGAAACGAAGTTGAAATCGAAAACATCGTTACCCAATCCTCCAGTGAGAACATCAGTTCCACTGACACCCGTGAGGATACCACCGTTACCAAAATCACCGCTAATCGTATCATTGCCAGATCCGCCAACTAGGCTATCGTTGCCCAATCCGCCAACCAGGTTATCGTCGCCAGAATCGCCGTTAATCTTATCGTTGCCAGATCCGCCGTCAATCTTATCGTTGCCAGATCCGCCGTCAATCTTATCGTTGCCAGATCCAGTATTAATGATATCGTCGTCAGATCCGCCGTCAATCGTATTTTTACCATCACCGGCGTTAATCGTATCATTGCCAAATCCGCCAATAATTGTATCGTCACCAGATCCGGTGTTAATGCGATCGTTGCCAGATACACCGCTAATTATATTGTTCCCCGCTCCGGCGTTAATCGTATCGTTGCCAGAACCGGCGTTAATCGTATCGTTGCCAAATCCACCGTCAATCTTATCGTCGCCAGATCCGCCGTCAATCCTATTGTTCCCAGATCCGCCGTTAATCGTGTCGTTGCCAGATCCGCCTTGAATCCTATCGTTGCCAGATCCGGTGTTAATTATATCGTTGTCATATCCACCATCAATCGTATTATTGCCATCACCAGCGTTAATCGTATCGTTGCCAGAACCAGCGTTAATTGTATCGTCGCCAGATCCGGTGTTAATCGTATCGTTGCCAGAAACACCGTTAATTATATTGTTCCCCACTGCGGCGTTAATCGTATCGTTGCCAGAACCAGCGTTAATCGTATCGTTGCCAGAACCAGCGTTAATTGTATCGTCGCCAGATCCGCCGTCAATCCGATCGTTGCCAGATACGCCGTTAATTGTATCGTTGCCAGATCCGCTTTGAATCCTATCGTTGCCATTACCACCTTGAATCTTATCGTCACCGTCAAATCCGCCGTCAATCGTATTGTTGCCAGATCCGCCGTCAATTATATCGTTGCCTCTTCCCCCGTCAATCGTATCGCTGCCAGATCCGCCCAGAAGGCTATCATTACCGTTTCCGCCGTTAATTCTATCGTCGCCAGAACCACCATTAATCGTATCGTTGCCTCTTCCGCCCCTAATTGTATCGTTACCGTCAAATCCGTTGATGATATTAGGTAGAACAGAAAAAGAATTACCAAGATTGTCAGGCTGATTAGTACCGTTAATGGTTGGCATAGTGAATTTATCCTGAATTTAGAGGGTAAAAAATTAATTTGCCACTTCCCCAGTGGAGAAATAACGAGTAGGAAGATATAACAAATTAGACCTGTTTTAATCAGGTCTTTGCTGTTAAGTCTAAAGATTTGAGAAACACTGGATCTATTGATGATATTGGCATCAAAATAGATTGTGCCAAGAGTCATGTTATGTCCTTGTACCTAATGAATTCACAGTTTCTAGCAGCAATCTGCTAGCAAATAAGCAGATTATCTTCTACGGAATTGCATAGGTTTTAGGACATTTTTTCTGTATTCAGAATAATAAAAGTATGATACTACCTCAAGCTTACTTTTTTCTAGATTTAAGAAATAATAATTAACGGGACTTGAGATCGCGATACTTTTTTTATAAATAAAAAAGTGGCATTCATTTATAAAGACTGAATGCCACTTTGTATTTCTCAAAATTCCTGATTATGCAGATATTTTATTTATCCAGGTAGAGTTATGCCAGTTACAGCGATCGCACCTGCGATCGCACTGGCGCAAAGAGAAGTAATCGCTGTCCCAAATATCCACCATGCAGCATTGGCAACGGTTTTCTTGGTTTCTTCAGCTTGCTTTTTGGCTTGCTCTTGAATCGCTTTCAGGCGTTTTTGAGTTTCTTTCTGAATGCGTTCGGCTCGTTGTAATACGCCATCCCGCGCCGCTTCTATTTGGTTAATAATGCGGTTAGCATCCGCTTCGGAAATATCTTCACGAGAACTCAATACAGCAACTAAGGTGTCACGATCGAATTCACTGAGGCGATCGCGCAATGCTTCAAATCCGGCTTGGGGATCGTCGAAGACTTTTGCAAAGTCTTGCTTAATGCCTTCATAGTTGAGTTCAGGAAGATTCAGGGAGTTGAGATAGTTGCGAACTTTGGCAAAAACTCCGTCTAGCACTGATTGCACTCTCTGCTGAATCTGTTGGAATTGTTCGACAATCGAGCTGCGAACAGAATCAATTTGATCGACAATTCGGTTAGCTTCCTCTTCTGAGATATCCTCACGTTGGGATAATAGCGCCACAATTGTCGAACGGTCAAATTTCGCGGCGCGATCGCTTAAACTCCCAAGTCCAGCGCGGGGAGAAGACAGCAGCAATTGTAAATCGCGTTTGATTCCTTCGGGGTTGAGTTCATCTTTGTTAGTATTACGCAGATATTCTTCGAGATTGGCTTCAAAATCTAAAGCTTGTTGAGTGGTGCGCTTGGCTAAACGTCGTGGCGCTCTCAGAATATCACCAATGGCATCTTGAGCGCGATCGATAATTTGATTAACTTGCTCTTGGCTCAAGTCGCCGCGTTGACTCACGAGTTTTACCAAGGTTTCTCGATCGACATTAGACAAGCGATCGCGCAGTGCTAAGGCTCCAGCTTGAGGATCGTCGAGTAATTTTTCCAAATCGGCTTTGATACCTTCTGGGTTAAGTTCTTCCAAGTTGGTATTGCGAAGATATTCGGCGATCGCTTTTGTAGTTTTTTCGTACTGTTCTTTCGCTTGTTGCGGTACTTGCAAAATACTATCTCGGACTGCTTCTAGCTGATCGAGAGTTTGGTTTATCTGTTCTTCGCTCAAATCTTGACGCTGACTGAGCAATTGTACTAAAGTATCGCGGTCAAATTGCGATAGACGCGATCGTAAGAGGCTAATTCCGGCTTGGGGATCGTCTAGTAAAACTCTAAACTCACGTTTGATCGCTTCGGGATTGAGTTCGTCTTTATTAGTATTTTGCAGATAGTCTTCAACTCTTTGACGCAGTTCATCGGCTTTCGCTTTTGCTTGTTCTTGCAATTCTCTAGCACGATTCAAGAGATTATCGCGGTTGCGTTCGAGTTGACTAACAATATTATTAGCTTCCTCTTCGTTGATATCTTGACGCTGTTGGAGCAATTGTACAAAAGTATCGCGGTCAAATTGTCCGAAGCGGCTATTTAAATCTTCAAAGCCAGCTTGTGGATCGTCTAGCAAGTTGCCAAAGTCTCGTTCAATACCTTCGGGATTGAGTTCGTCTTTACCCGTAGAACGCAGATAATCTTCGATGCGGCTGCGGAAATCTTGCCCTTTTTCTCTTGTTTGAACCTGTTTGACAGTTTCTAAAACTTCCAGGCGATCGCTTTCCATTTGTTCGGAAATTTCTTTTACCCTAGCTTCGCTAATATCACCGCGCTGCTTTAGTAAGTTGGTGAAATATTCTTGATTGATTTCTTCCAACTCTCGTCTCACAGTTGTTGGATCTGCATTTACGTCATAGATGACTTCTTTAAATTCATCTATTAGGGTAATTCGATTGAAGTGCCAAGGAAACGAATGCAATATGTAGTCTTCTACATCTGCCTTAATTGCATTTTCCAGTGATATGGGTAATTTTGCAGATACTTGCTCAGTTGCTTCCTCTCTAAACTTTTGAAATTGTTCTGTGACTTGCTCGACATCGACATCTTGAACTTTTTCTTTCAGTTTTTGCAACTGAGTTGTAATTTTGTTCACATCGATATTAGAAAGGTTTACCCGTTCCAGAACTGCTGGCGCAGCTGCACTTAAGCCATACGTAATAGCTTGCTTGATTATACCATTGCCATTACCGCCTCCGATTGTAACCAATTCTTGCAGCCGTTCACCTAATCGATCGGAATTAAGTTCTTCAGGTGTAGCAGACTTCAGTAAATTAATTACTTGTTCGGTGGGATTTTTGCGATTTAAAGCTTGTTGCCATGCACCTTCAAATTGATCGGCAATGCTATTGATATCTTCTTGAGATAAATCGCTACGGCTACTGATTAAATCAACAAATGTTTGGCGATTAACGTTTTGCAATAGGTCGCTATTAGCAACAGATTGCAAATCTGTATCTTTAAGAAGTTGATCAAATTGACTCCGAATTTCTTTGATATCCAGCTTTGGCAATTGCAGAGAACTTAAAGAACTTTGGAGAGTATTTTTAATACCTTCAGAATCAAAACCTGAAGTTAATTCCCGCCGGACTACGGCTGTAATATCTTCAGCAGTAGAAACTAACTGTTTTTTTGCAGTATTAGCACCGATGCCAGCAGTTGCCGTGCCCATCAGAGTTTGAAAACCAGAAGTAACAGTATTAGATATAGAACCAATTAAAGAACCTACTGCTGATGAACCCAACCAAATTACTAGTGAAAAATAGGTAGACCAAATGACTACACCAATAATTGCTCCTAAAAATGCGCTTTCGATTAGGCTAAGTTTTACTGCTAAAAAACAAGCAATAAATAATGCAATGCTAACGGTTATTAATGCCCAAGTACCAACTTTAGCTTGACCTTTACGAATTGTCTTACCCAAACTTTCAGACTCATCATCAGAATCTGAGCCTATTTCCCAAGATGAAATTCCGACAGCGACTGAAAAGTTTGTCAATAATAATTGAAAGGCAAATGCCATCAAAACCCCAGCTAGCAGTGCTACCAACAATTTAGGCCCAGAAAAAACAACTGATGCTTCTTCTGGAGTTAGTACTTCCTGAGCTAAAGTTATCGGCGCCGATCCAAAAGATAGCCAATTCCATTTAAAAAAAGTTAGAACACCTTGAAACATCATATTCTCTCACTTTTACTCAATTAAATACCTATTCATAGGCTTATTTATCAGCTTAATTATCATTTATGTAAGCTGGCACTTTCTTTAGTAATAAGTTGGTTAGCCAAAAGTCGTATTTAAAAGAAATAAATATTTATTTTTTGTTTCAAAAAAACTTATAATTTAGTTAAATTTATGAGTCAATATTAGGCAAAAATAAATCTCATAAAACTGTATCTACTGATATAGAACGTTATGAGCGGGTGGGTTACACTAGCAAATCTGAGAAAATAATGTATTTTAGTATCAATTTTATTGAAATATTGAAAACCGAGAATAATTGTTATAAAAACTTTAGAAAATAAAATATATTTTTTAGTAGAGATTTAGTTACTAACTTTAGATAAAACTACCTATATCTAATGATAGAGATAAAAATTCTTCCAAGCGATTGATGAAAACTAAATAGAAACATGTATAAATAATGGTTACTACGAGCTATGAATTAGTAAATAATTGATTTTTGTTTGCTGAGGAGAAAGAATAATGGTAGTCGGTGTACATAAACGTGCTGTAGGTGTATTTTCTCATCGTCGAGATGTTGAACACGCCTTACATGAATTAAAAAAAGTTGGCTTTGACATGAACAGAGTTTCTGTCATTACCCAAGATGGTGACAGAGACGATATAGCTGGTGCGGATGTGAGCGATCGCGTTGGCGATCAATCTGACGAAGGTGCTAAAGTCGGAGCAGCTACAGGCGGTGCTTTGGGAGGATTGACTGGCTTATTAGTTGGTCTTGGCACTTTAGCAATCCCTGGAATCGGGCCAATCATGTTGGCTGGAGCCGCAGCAACTACCCTAGCTACAACTCTCGCTGGCGTTGGTATTGGTGCAGTAGCTGGTAGTTTACTTGGTGCATTAATTGGTCTAGGAATTCCTGAAGAACGAGCTAGAGTTTATGACGAACGTGTTAGACGAGGACACTATTTAGTCATTATTGATGGTACAGATTCAGAAATACTTAGAGCAGAATCAATTTTAAATCATCAGGGTGTGGAAGAGTTTGGCATTTACGACCACCCAGATGCGGCAAATCCAGCCACTGGTTATGTGACTCCAGCTGCGACTGCGGGTTATAGTGGTGTTTCCAAACGTGCGATCGGGGTATTTTCTCATCGTCGAGATGCAGAAGCAGCAATTACAGAATTACGAGATGCAGGTTTTTCCTTGAATCAAGTCTCCATCATTGCCAAAAATACAGACGGTCATGGGATCGATGGTGTAGATGTAGACAGAAACGTTGGTACTGGTAATAAAGCAGACGATGGCGCAAAAACTGGAGCAGCTACAGGCGGTGTTCTGGGTGGCTTAACCGGCTTATTAGTTGGACTTGGAACTTTAGCAATTCCTGGAATCGGGCCTGTAATTGCTGGTGGCGCAGTTGCAACAGCTTTGGCGACAACATTAGCTGGTGGTGCGATCGGTGCAGCAGCCGGTAGTATTGTAGGCGCACTTGTTGGCTTGGGAATTCCTGAAGACAGGGCGCGAGTTTATGGCGATCGCTTTCAAAGAGGCGACTATTTAGTAATTCTCGATGGTACAGAAGCTGAAATCCACCAAGCTGAAGCGATTCTCAAACATCGAGGTATTGAAGAATTTGCAATCTATGATGCTACTGAGATTAGTGAATATCGCCCAGGTTCCGACCGAGTAACGCATAATGACGCAGCAGTAGTCGATCCGATTCGCCCCAATTACTCAACAGAGCCTCATAGAAACGATCCTGCTGTAGTTATTGTCGATCGTCGTGATGAAGTACTTTAACCTAAAGTAGTTTTCACTCACACTAATTAGACAAAATTGCAGGAGCAATAATTTGAAAACTTTGCTCCTGACTAAAAAAACTTGCTCCTCATCTTTGCCGTAAAGATCAATAGATTTCATTTTCGGATTCAGAATTAAACCAATGAAAAAGCTAACCCCTTTCGTAATTAGTTGCCTTTTAGTGTTTGGTGTTGCTGCTTGTGATAACGCTTCTAAAACAAGTGAATCTGCACCCAACAATCCTAATGAGGCTCCCCAAACACCAACTGCGAAAACAACAGAAGCTTCTCAAAAAGATGCACAAAGTGAAGTTCGTAGAAGACAACTCAATGAGGATATTCGCGCTCGCGAACAGCGCAATAATACTACTGGTGGCGATACAAAAAGAGCTAAAGCTGACTTAGAAAGTGAAGTTCGCTCCAAATTAGAGGCTAATATCCCCAAGAGTCAACTAACAGTTAATGCCGCAGATGGTGGTGTTGTGACTGTGGCTGGAACTGTCACTAATCAGCAAGAATTGGCTAAAATTGAAAAATTAGCTAAGGAAATTAAAGGTGTGAATAGTGTAGTTGTGAAAGCAACTGTTGCCAAAGTAACTAACTAAGGCAACTAACTAATAAACCCAAGCGAGCAGGTAAGGATAAACCGATTTAACTGCTCCTGCTAAACCTGAGTGGTCAGTAATAAGCTTAACTGACCACTAATAATTGATAACTGACAACCTTAATAACTATATTTCTTGATGCTCACAGTTATACAAAGTCTTGTAGTTACCAAACATAAAAACTATGGAAACCGAACAACAGCAACGTGAATCGATCAATGCTTCCTTATCACAAGGTACGCTAGCACTTGAAGGTACTGATACTGCAAACTTGCCAAAGTTACCCCCAGCATCCGAACCTGAATCTCAATGGCAGCAAATTAGCAGACAAATTTCTCAATTTTTAGAGCAACTGCCCCAATACTTAAGTGACTTTTTTCGAGACTATAAGCAGCCTCTAATAAGCGTTGCTTTAATTTTGGCAGCGATTATTACAGCTAGAGTAGTACTGACGGTACTAGCTGCAATCAATGATATTCCCCTACTATCACCACTTTTTGAGTTAGTTGGAATTAGTTACACCAGTTGGTTTGTTTTCCGTTATCTACTGAAGGCTTCAACTCGCCAAGAATTAGCCGATGAAATTCAATCACTGAAAAACCAATTCGTGGGCGAGTAAATTTTTTGTCTATTAAACAAGAGTTTACACGGGCAAATAGAATTTGCAGCTACGCAAACTCTCGTCCGGTTCTGCCGACTTGGGTAAAGCCTTGTATAGTTGCATTTTCTAATTGCCCTTTTTATGTTAAGTTGGCTTCAACTAAAACTCTTGTTCTACCAAGAAATATTAATTCACAGTATTTAACCGGACTCAAGCTTAGTGTTTTAGATACATCAAAAGATAGAGAATATAACATTATTTTTAAATTTAAGTCACTTCTCCAGATAGTAGCTTGGAGATGAGAAACAGCCTAATCTAGTTTATGAAGTTATTTAATAGATTCTTTAACGAGGACATAAATTATGGCTAATGAAGCAGTTAAGAGAGATACAGATTCATCTGATAGAGCGGAAGTCAATAATTACGATCGCGGCATTATCCCTGCTGAAACCGCCGCTAGAATGGAAAGAGAAGGAGATAAGTTCAAAAAAACTCCCACGGAAGAACGGGAAGCAGAAGCACCTACTGACGATCAAACCGATTCCGAAAGTATACGTACCACTGACGGCTATACCATAGATAATGAAGGTTTGTCTAATAACTATGCAATTGAACCGGAAATGTATTACGAAGAACCGGGTGATGCACGCCAGCAAGCCGCAGAAGAGAAGCAACAGCGGATCGAAGAACTTGGAGAAGTTAATCAGGATGAGGAAGGCAAGTTGACAGATAAGGGTGACAGCCGCGGTAGAGGCCCAGGAATAATTTAATTAACAACTCTTTTGCTGGGTGCAATTACACGTAAGAAGGCTAAATAGGTGTTTTCTAGAGACGCAATAATTGCGTCTCTAATTTTTTTTAGATTGTGTGTGGTTCGATAATCAACGGCTCAAGTTCGCGATTATGCCATTGCTGCTGATACCATTCGGCAACCAAAGGACGGACAATAAACTTGGGCTGTTTATCGCCTTTAACATCAATACGTAAACCTGAATAAGGTCGTCGCTTCTGAGAACCTTGACCGTTGCGACCGATGAAGAGATGCGATCGCGCCACTAATCTATTCTCCTCCATCAAATCTGCTCCCTCAATTCGCTGGCGTCGCAAACTAAACCCGCTACCGCCACAAACAATCCAGTGGATATGAGAATCAGCGTGTCCCGTATCCATTGTTTCTAGGTGTTCTAGGCAGTGTGCGTGACCATTTATTACTAAATCTACCAAAGGACGACCCTGATTTAAAGAACCGATTTCTTTAGCTACCGCATCCAGTACCCCACGCAGGCGATCGCGAACAATTAGAGTTTGTGCTTGTTGCCACTTCGTCGCCTCAGTTACATAAGGAGGATGATGGAAATAAATTATCCTTCCTCGAACTTCAGAATTATTCCAAGATTCAATTAATCTTTGCTTGAGCCAATCCAGTTGTTCAGTGTCAGTCAGCGTTGTTTTATTAGTGGCTAGTTGCTTATCGATATCAACAATAATTTCTTCAATTTGTGACATCTTGGCATGGAAGTCGTCTAATTGATCGGCTTCACTGGGGTCTTCCGGTCGAAGTTTGGCTGAGGTTTCAATAATTTGCAGTTTTTCTTGCTCTAAATCTTCGCGACGTTTTTCTAGGAGTTTGCGATCGGCGTTACCTTTTTTTGTTTTCGGTAGCGGTGGTGGATCGTTAAAGGTATTAGAATCCAAAGCAAAGAAATCAATACCGCCGTAACGAAATGTGTAATAGCGATTAGGAAGGCGGGTAAATTCCCCAGGTTGATAGGAAAGACAACGACCTGTATCTGTCTTGGCTGTGTAATACCGATCTAAGTGGCTGGCTAACTCTCCTGGAAGCTGAAACGCCTTTAGATAGTCAAGAAATGCCTTTGCGTAAGCGTCACCGCATCTTGAGCCATGTAAACCCACATCTAGGTCTAACCGCGATCGCAACAGCTGGCGAATGGGTAATGTTGTTAGGGATGCCAAGCTCAATAAAATCGGCAAGTTATAGTAATCGTGATTTCCCGGCACTGGTAAAATGGGCAGCTTAAAAACCATCTGGTCGTAAGCAATCCGTTTGCGATGCTCTATGCCGGAGATAAACTCTCGGTAAGGCTGGATGAAGTTTTGCTGGTAGTATTCACTCGATCCCACTAAATAAATCACATCTCCCGTATGCAGCATAAAACGGGATTCGTTGTGATGGGGCAGCATAAGTTCAGCTACTTGTCGTTGGGGATTGTGTCCCCGATGCCTGCCGGAACCACTATCACCGACAACTAAAAATGAGAACTCAGAATTGTCTGTTTGACCATCTTCCAAAACCAGCCGAGTTTGGTCAATATCCCGTTCCACAATTAACGGATCTTGCCATCGTACCCGCTGATTCATTTTCCGAATTTTATTAGCGATCGTTGGATCGGATACAAGTTTCAATGCAACCTACTCCTGAGTTTTCAATTGAAGGGGAGCAGGGAGAAATCAATTCAAAATTCAAAATTCAAAATTCAAAATTGAAGATTCAATCCCCATGCCCCATACCCTCATTCTTCTGCTGTATCTTTCATCTCAATAATCAGATTAGGGAGTCCCTCTAGTTTTTCGGTCGGCTCAACTTCTTCTACTAATGGCACGAAAATTCTTAAGCCTGCTGGTACACACTTAATTTCTACAGGTGTTGTGCCTACTATTTCACCATCTAGAACAACTTTTTGTGGTGGCTCTGTAGTAATTTTAAATTGTTTGGCTCGCAGGAAACCTATATCATCTCGTTCAACGGCGTTACCTGTGGAAGCCGTTTGAAATAGATGAAACGTGGCAGCGATCGCTCCTGCTTTGTTAGTTGGAGCTACAATTGTTAAATCTAGTAACCCATCATCATAAACCAGACCTGCTGGGCCTTGAGCCAAAACTGAAGTGGGAGGCGCGGCATTTGCTACCGTTACTGCACTGGCACTAGTTTTAATTATCCTATCTTCAGTTTCAATTTCAACATCAAAGTTTTTTAAATTTCTTAATTGCTGGATTCCTGCCAAAACGTAGGCCATCATCCCAAAGCGATTTTTGGCGTCTCGATCTGCCAATTCTACAGTTTCAGCTTCAAAGCCAATACCTGCCAAAAGTACCATTGGGCGATCGTTGCAATAGGCTACGTCTACATGGGTGGTTGCTCCCTGCAAAATTGTCTGACACGCACCTGCGATCGTGTCAGGAATTCCTAAAGCTGTGGCAAAAGCGTTCGCTGTTCCTCTGGAAACGATCCCAAATGGGATATCAGTTCCCACTACCGCCGCCGCCGCTATTGAGAGAGTACCATCCCCCCCGGAAGCAATGATTGCATCTACTCCTCGCTCTATAGCTTGATATGCCAGTTGGTCGGCATCGATTTCTTCAGTTGTAAAATAAATATCTAGATCGATCTCTGGCTCTAATATTGCCCGAATTTCTGCTAGCTCTGTATCTGGGTCGCCCTGACCCGCAACAGGATTGAAAATCAGACAGGCGGAACGATTCATAAGGTATAATAACTAAGCTTGGATAACTAATGAAGATAACAAATTATTCTTAGCATTCCTAGAAATTTTCAACTTCTCTTTTCGGGCTGAGTTTTTTAGACGATCGCATCATAGCACCAAGAAAAGGCAAGAACCTTTAATCGTTCTTAAGACCTTCCCAAAGAACTCTATTTTTAACCGTCTGTTTCACATTACTCACTCAACCAGAAGGATGTTTGGTTAATCGGTAGAAAAATTTAAAGCCATCATCAGAATTGTATATAGACAGGCTTTAGGAAATTCCTATATTATGGGAAGTGAGCAAATTACTGTTCTTGAGTCGTTGTTTCAGCAAAGTTAAATCAGCGATCGCAAGTTTATCTGTTTAGTAGCGAAGGGCAATTGAATTAAACTTTAGGCATCTCTTCAGTTGCGCTCTCATCAATACGTAAATCTAGCTACTATCTCCATTAATCAGACAAGTTGTTTGAGCAACTTATTAAAGGTAGACAAAATTCCACTACAGCCTACTAGTACAATGTCTAAGTTAATCTTGAGGGTTTGTAGTAAGCACTTTAGTGCTTAGAAAATAAGGACTGAAGTCCTTACTACAAACTTCAACTTGGCATACTACTAATCAGTTTTGCCGGAATTACAACTCAAAGGGCTAATAACTGGGGATAAGGGAGACAAGAGCAAAATTAAATGCCTTTCAGGAGTGCTGAGTTGGGAATCTTCAGAACTCGGTACTGACTCAACGCCTCGCTAGCAGAACTGTTTTGGCTCATACATAATTCCCAATCCCTGCAAATTTATAGCTCTAATATGTCTATTCCTTTGTTAAGCTATTCCCCCTCATCTCGAAATCATCGTGTATCTGGATATGAGATTCTTGGCGACGAGCAACCTAGAATTCATACAACCGAATATCTGCAATCATCACTAGAAATGGATGCCTTGATTAAAGCAGCCTATCGCCAGATTTTCCACGAACAACAGATGCTAGATAGTAACCGCCAAATCTGTCTAGAATCCCAACTGAGAACTGGTCAAATTACAACTAGGGATTTCATTCGAGGGTTAGCAATATCCGATCCATTTCGGCGACTCAATTACGAAAGCAACAACAATTACCGCTTTGTGCAGATATGCATACAGCGCTTATTGGGTCGTGAGGTTTACAATGAAAGCGAAAAACTAGCCTGGTCGATTGTGCTAGCTAGTAAAGGACTGCACAGGTTTATCGACGATTTGGTGGATAGTGAGGAGTATATGAGTAACTTTGGTTACAATACAGTCCCCTATCAACGGCGACGGATTTTACAAGGACGCTCTTTAGGAGAATTACCATTTGCCAGAATAGCTCGTTATGGCGAAGATTATCGCAATAAATTGCTGCTTCCCATGAGGAGAAAGCAGGTTGAGCCTTTTAATTTACAAACCTTCTTACGCAGTTCTAACAGAGATGTGGTGTTATTGCTATTAGCTTCAACACTGGCACTGATTGTCTTGTTTAGTTTGCTGACCACATTTGGTTATTTCCCAAAATTTGGTGGGTACTAGCTGAAACTTGAGATGTAGCGATCGCTCACAATGGCGATCGCTACATCCAACAGTCAGAACTTTACAAACAGCTACAAACACTCAACGCTGAACTAGAACACTGCCTTCAACAACGGACTCAATAGTTAGCTAAAGTCCGCTTACAAGGAGCAATGAAAATTCCTTTTCCCCATTCCCCATTACCCCTTATCCCCAGAGGGGGCCCCACCATCCCCATTCCCCATCCCCTTCTATATATTTGAGATTCCACAAACAAGCTTTTGGTAAAGAATTGTAATCCAAAATCCAAAATCTAAAACCCAAAATTCGCATGAGTCCCTGACTACGGTAGTCTAGATGAGAGTGAATTTATCGCCTCCTTTGATATATTGTTTTATGACTTCAGTTGTTTCTAGTCCCCCACGCACTATTCGGATCGGCTCACGTAAAAGCCAACTTGCTCTGGTTCAGACCTACTGGGTACAAGAGCAACTACAGAAAAGCTTTCCTGATATCACTTTTGAAGTCCACACCATGTCTACCCAAGGCGATAAAATCTTGGACGTAGCATTAGCTAAGATTGGCGATAAAGGACTTTTTACTAAAGAACTTGAACTCGGAATGATCGATCAAGAGATTGACTTTGCAGTTCATTCCCTTAAGGATTTGCCGACTCACTTACCAGAAGGGTTAACGTTAGCAGCAATTACTGAACGAGAAAACCCAGCAGATGCATTAGTGGTGCATGAAAAGCACAAAGATAAACAAATCGATACATTGCCAGAAGGTGCGGTAATTGGTACATCTTCTCTACGGCGGTTAGCACAGTTACGCCACCATTTTCCTCACTTTACCTTTAAGGATGTGCGAGGAAACTTAATTACACGGTTGGCAAAACTGGATGCAGGTGAATACGATGCTTTGATTTTGGCAGCAGCAGGATTAGAGAGATTGGGAATGGGCGATCGCGTTCATCAAATCTTACCCAAAGAAATCTCCCTCCACGCAGTTGGACAAGGAGCTTTGGGGATAGAATGCCGTGCTGATGATAGTGAAGTGCTATCTCTACTCAAAGCAATTGAACATACTGAAACACGCGATCGCTGTCTTGCCGAACGATCTTTTCTCCGTTCTCTAGAGGGTGGATGTCAAGTACCTATCGGTGTAAATACAGAAATATCTGGTGATAATTTAACTTTAACCGGGATAGTCGCCAGTGTAGATGGTCAAAAGTTTGTCAAAGATACCGTCACCGGACTTGCCAATAACGCCGAAGCACTAGGCACAGAACTAGCAGAACTGTTGCGAAAACAGGGCGCGCAAGAAATTTTATCAGAAATTTTTGCGGTGATTCAGCGCGGTTCCTAAGCAATTGGGCAAGCCGATGTGATTAGATAATAATTGATCGCCGTTGCACTGATGTGCCAGACGCGACTTGTCGCGTTGGTCGGGATTTCAAAAAGTTAATTTGACAATATTGACTCAGGGAAGCAAAAATTACCATGCGGATTCTATTTGTTGCAGCAGAGGCAGCACCAGTTGCGAAAGTAGGAGGAATGGGTGATGTTGTCGGGGCATTACCCAAAGTCCTGAGAGAAATGGGGCATGATGTGCGGATATTCTTGCCTTACTACGGCTTCCTGCCAGACAAAATGGAAATTCCCTATGAACCCATTTGGTGGGGAGATGCGATGTTCCAGCACTTTGCAGTGTATGAAAGTGTTCTGCCTGGTACTGATGTTCCCTTGTACTTATTTGGACATCCGGCCTTCATGCCGCGCCGCATCTATTCTGGAGATGATGAAGATTGGCGGTTCACATTGTTTGCTAATGGTGCAGCCGAGTTCGCCTGGAATTACTGGAAGCCAGATATTATCCATTGTCACGATTGGCATACAGGAATGATTCCCGTATGGATGCACCAAGATCCTGATATCACCACAGTGTTTACCATCCATAACCTGGCTTATCAAGGGCCGTGGCGTTGGTATTTAGAGAAAATTACTTGGTGTCCCTGGTATATGCAAGGACACAACGTCATGGCGGCGGCGGTACAATTTGCCAATAAGGTAAATACAGTTTCGCCTACCTATGCCGATCAAATCAAGACAGCTACTTACGGTGAAACATTAGAAGGTTTGCTGTCTTTTATTAGCGGTAAATTATCTGGGATTATCAACGGTATTGATACCGAAGTTTATAACCCAGAAAATGACAAATACATTGAGCAAACCTTTACTGCTGATACTTTAGAAAAACGCAAAGCCAATAAAATTGCTTTGCAACAAGAAGTAGGATTAGAAGTCAATTCCAAAGCCTTTTTTATTGGGATTGTTACCCGATTAGTAGAACAAAAAGGGATTGATTTGATATTGCAAATCCTCGATCGCTTTCTATCTTATACAGATGCCCAGTTTGTGCTGTTGGGGACAGGCGATCGCTACTATGAAACTCAGATGTGGCAATTAGCATCCCGTTTCCCCGGACGCATGGCAACTTACTTACTGTATAACGATGCCTTGTCTCGCCGGATCTACGCTGGTACTGATGCCTTCTTGATGCCTAGCCGTTTTGAACCATGCGGTATTAGCCAAATGATGGCTTTGCGCTACGGTTCTGTGCCCATTGTCCGCCGCACAGGTGGATTAGTTGACACTGTAACTCATCACGACCCTGAAAATGCTGCTGGTACTGGTTATTGCTTCGATCGCTATGAACCGTTAGACCTTTTCACCTCTATGATCCGAGCTTGGGAAGGCTTCCGTTTCAAACCGCAATGGCAAGAACTACAGCAACGCGGCATGAGTCAAGATTTTAGCTGGTATCAATCTGCCAAGCAGTACGTGAAGTTGTACAGGTCAATTTTCGGTTTGCCAGAAGAAGAAGAGGAGACACCAGAACCAAAGTTAATTTTAAACGAAGCAGTCACCAGTAGTAAGTCCTAAACCGCCAGTAGAGGCGTACAGATGTGCGTTTCTACTCCTAACTTTAAATAACTCAATTTGCTAGTTATGGATTCGGGCGATACCTTCTCTACGAGACGCTACGCATAGCAAGATCCCCAAAGGGGTACGGTGAGCTTCTGTAAGAGACGCTGCCCCAAAGGGGTACGCTAACGCAAAACTTTTCGGTTTACTGAAATTGAAATCTGGTTTAGTATTGTACTTCATGAACCTGCAATCTGCTGTAAAGAGGCGTCATTGTGCTTAGTGAACGCGAGAAGATGTTGGCAGGAGAGCTGTATAACAAGCTTGACCCTGAACTAGTCCGCGCTCGCGACCGGGCGCGGGACTTGTGTCAAGACCTCAATGCCATGCGCTTTTCCCAACACGAGGAGCGTCAGCGCATCCTCCAAGAACTGTTGGGCGCAGGAGGCGAGGACGTGTGGATACAGTCGCCATTCTTCTGCGACTACGGGTTCAACATACTGATCGGGAAGAAGTGCTTTTTCAACTTCAACTGCGTCGTACTCGATGTCTGCCAGGTCAAAATCGGAGATTACACATTGTTTGGCCCAGGGGTGCAGATTTATACTGCCACCCACCCGCTTAACGCAAAGTTGCGCCGCCAGCAGGAGTTCGGCAAGTCGGTCGAGATCGGCTCTGACGTGTGGGTTGGCGGCGGGGCTGTCATTTGTCCGGGCGTGACAATCGGTTCGGGGTGCGTCATCGGCGCGGGTAGCGTAGTCACCCACGACATTCCTGCCGGGGTGTTAGCTGCTGGCAACCCCTGCCGTGTTATCCGGGAAATAACGGATATCTAGGTTCAATATAACTTTTGAATTCTAACTTCTAACTATTGAGTACTTGTTGCTTTCGCCCTAATTAACCAATCACGATCGCCAGTACAAATTTCCCGCCCAGACGAATCTCCTAAGCGGTCTAGCGCTAATAAACAAGCGTATTTCAAATCCCAAATCGGTGTATTCAGGCAAATTTTGATTTCAGGAATTGCTCGTGAATCACCCAATTCACCAAGAGCGATCGCACACGCCGCACGAGATTTCTGAAACTGAGGTTCGCGGTTGTGCAGGTTTTCTACTAATAAATCGTAGGCGGGAGCATATTTTAGCCAGCCAAAAAGTTTCATCACATGATAATGAGCGCCATAGTCGTTATATGCTTTGTCGCCATAAGTTACTAGAAGTGCTTGGGGTGCTTCTTGTGCATAGATATCTAGTAAAGTTTTTGTCGCTAAATAGCAACGTCCAAAATCGGTTTCGTAGAGTTCGTTAATCACAAAATCCAGAACAGGGGTAGCATCATACTCATGTACTAGATCGAGATCGTTGGGGCGATCGTAGAGTACTTGCTCTAAGTAAGGTTGAATTTCTGTAAAGGTAATTTCACCACTGGGAACGCCTGCATCCAAAAGCATCCGCAATGCTCGTAACCGGAATACCAGAGATACTGGACAACGAGCGATTTCTGGGATGGCTTTGTAGTAGCCAGAATCAATCAAATCTTGAATGCAACCGCGTCGTGCATTGACGCTTGAACTTTGCAGTAGCGCCATTACTTCAGTAATTTGGGAGTAGTCACCCGTGAATCGACAAACTGTAGCGATCGCCGCACTACGAGTAGGTTCATCCTCAGATAAAGTAAATTTTCGTACACGTTCAAGGGACGGTTGATAGTCAGCGTTAGCTAAAGTGTGAATAATGACTCGATAGATTTGACCTGGTTTATCAAGGAGTTGCGCCACCTCTTCGAGAATTTCTGGATCTTTAGTCCCGATTTCTCCAATCGTCCACACGGTATTTTCAACAGTATAAATATCATCATCTTTAAGACATTGCCGAATTACAGGTAAAGCTGATTGTGCCTGCAATCGCCCCAGACTTTCCACAGCTTTGCGTCGGACAATGCGGTGGTCTAACTCATCAGGGTTACTGTTTTCAATCGCCCGCACCAAAGCCGCGATCGATTGCTCAGTCGGGAAGTTAATTAAATGGGAAACAGCAATATACTTATCAGAAGCGTCTTCGAGTTGTTCTAATGGTGTATCGATAATTGCGATCGCTTCTTCTTCTGTTAAGCCAAACATTTTAAAAAAACGTTTATCCATTGATCTGTAAATTGCTCTTGGATAATTGCTTTGAAGTCACTTTTACTATCGTACTAGGGACTGGGTACTAGTTATTGGGCATTAGAAAATAATGTAGTTGAGTTAGACTTTTGAAGATTTACATCAAAAAGCTTTACCAGTGGTAACGCGATCTGAGAAGATCGAAACATATACATTTGTCAGCTATTAGTTAGTTGTCTCTCTTTAACGAATAACCAAATACAAACATTTTTGGGAACACCGCTCGCACATCATTCATATAAACACATATTTAGGAAACAAAACTTATGGATGAAACTTCAGAACTCACAACAACCGATAACGTAACCGCTCAAGATGTAGCAGAAGTGATTGCAGAACTTGAGCAATATCGGGAACGTCTAGTTCAAGAAACTACGGAAACTGCAAAACGGGCTAAGTTGAAGAAAGTAAGCGTTATGGCAAACCTGGAGCCTGAGCTTGCCAAGATTGATTCTGCCCTCCAGGAACTCCGCGATCGGCAAGCTGCGCTGAGTGGCAGCAACTAGTCATTTGTCTTGATAATTTAGCTAGAGATTATATGCTCAACTCCGAAACTCAATTCGGGACAGATTCGTTAAATCTGTCCCATGCAGAAACTGACGCTTTATTTAAAGCGGTGAGTGAGCAATTAAGCTTAAACACCTTCAACTCGGATGACCAAGAGCTAGTAAAGCGGATGGTTGAGAGTATGGGAGACTCACGAGGCATGGTTAGGTTGAGTTTTGCAGAGGCTTTGGGTAAAATCGGCAAACCAGCGACCCCTTTATTGATGGAAGCTGTGGCAAATCATCCCAACCCAGTTGTGCGGAGAGCCAGCGCTAAAACCTTGACACTGATTGCTGACCCGATCGCAGTTCCGACTTTGGTCAATGCCCTGTTAAATGATGAGGATATGGTGGTCAAAACCTCGTCTGTTGGGGGGCTTGCCAAAATAGGTGAGGCAGCTGTACCAGCATTGCTGAAAATCTTAGCGTCAACCGAGTATCCAGAAAGTGCCAAAGGTCATGCCGTATGGGCGTTAGGATTTATTGGTGCAGAGGCAAAGGAGCATTTATATCGAGAGATTAACTCCGACTCCGCTGAAGTTCGGGCTGCGGTGGTGGGTGCGATCGCTAAAATTGCTCAAGAAGGCACTCAAGAAGGAGCATTTAATATTTTAATTAATGCTCTCAACGATCCATCTGAAATTGTCAGGTGTGAAGCCGCAGCAGCTTTGGGTAGCCTGACCTATCGTTCCGCAATTCCTAGCCTTGTTGAATTACTACATCATCCCGATTGGGAAACCCGAAAAGCAGCAGCTCTGGCATTGATGAAAATTGGTGATGGTGCTGCTTTAGAACCCCTGCAAGCCGCATTAACTGAGGAAGAAGAAGCGGGGGTTCAGGCGGTGATGAAGTTGGCAATTTCTCAAATTGAGAGGCAGTTAGAAGAGGAAGCTTGGGAATAAGGCGATGAACATTTTCCATTTGAGCGCATAATTAGCGATCGCTACTCTCAGTTATATTTAATCACTTGATCTAATCGGGGTAAAGCGCTCACTGCTGACTCTCGAACATACGGATCGACAGATTCATCATTTGTCAATGCCGTCAGCACTTCCACCCCACGGATATCGCCCATCGAACCGAGTGCATTGACGATCGCCACAGCCACCGCCACATTATCTATTGTTTTCAAAGCTTCAGTCAAAATTTCAAAGGCGGGAGATCCAATCTCACCCAGTGCCATTACGGATGCAATATAAACAACTGGATTTGGGTCATTAAGCGCTGTTTGCAATCCCTGTAAGCCCTCATTCGGGAAGGGAACATCGGGATGATTAGCAGCAACCTGTGCTAGAGCTTTAGCACAACTACCCCGAATGGTTGCATTATCACTATTTACTAATGACTCTACCAGTAGCGGTACAGCATCTGTCCCAATAGCACCCAGTGCTTTTACCGCAGCTCGACGATAGGTGACATCTTCTTCATCTAAAATACCCATCAGCCGAGGAATGGTATTTTCATCACGGACATCAGCCAGTTCCCACATAGCTCGTTCCCGCAAATTGGGATTGGGATGTTTTAATTGTGCAAATAGAGAATCTATTGTCATAAAAGAAAATTTCCCTGTTTAAATCCCCCAAGTTCAATCATTAATTACGAATTACGAATTACAAATTACGAATTATTAACAACAGAGGGACTCTTGGTCAATCACCCAACCTGATATAGGCAAAGCAACAGACTGAGAGTCCCTAAGTTTTAGAGTATGACGATCGCTCGTCTACGTCTAGTCAATCCCTATGACTATGAAAGAGAGTTGATTACGTAGTCGAGGAGATTGCGGAACTCAACCAACGCTTGAGGAGACAAGTCGCGAGGAGCGCAAGCGCGATCGCGAGTATAAGTCAATGCAGTAACGTAGGGAGCGGTGGGCAGATTCAAAGAGCGATAAACTTCGCGAGCACCTGCAATACCCCACTCATCCAGAGGGCCAGTACCGCCCACAACTAAGCTGTAGTTGATCAAGCGTAGGTAGTGCTTGATGTCGCGCAGGCACTTGTCTTTCTTAACTTGAGTGTCGCCAGCTTCACCTTCTTGGCTCAGGAAAGGATATTTCTTGAATGCAGCATCATAACCTTCCTTAGCTACAGCATCGATACCAGAAGCTAGCTTTTCAGCAGCTTCTAAACGAGCATTAGCACGTTGAATACTACCTTGAACGGATTCTAGATCGGAGGTGGTTGGAAAACGACCTGCTGCATCAGCAGATCCAATAACTGTAGTGATAACTGATTTCATTGCTTTTTATACTCCAGATTAGATTTGATCGAGTTTTAATTTCAGTTTGCTTGGCTAATAGCCTTTAACCATGAGCGATTAGCTCAGAGCAGAAATAACGCGATCGAAATAGCTAGCAGCTTCAGCAGCTAGAGCAGAGCAGTCGCCTTGAACAACTTCTTGTTTGCGGAATCTTTTGCCAGCGTTAGCTTCAGTGTTGGTGTTGGTGATGTGAGCAACGCTGATCGCTTTCAGGATTTGGAAAGCCCGTACAGAAGATCCAGTGGGTACGCCCAAAGCTGTGTAAGTTTCTTTCAGACCGTTCAAAGCGCGATCGTCCAATACGGAAGAATCACCAGCCAACAATGCATAAGTTACATAGCGCAGAACGATTTCAGCATCGCGCAAGCAAGCAGCCATCCGACGAGTGGGGTACAAGTTACCACCAGATTGAATCAAACCTGTGTTTTCACAAGCAATCCCAGCAATGGCATCAGAAACCGCACAGCTAGCGTTGCTGGCGATCGCATTCACTGCATCAAGGCGCTTGTTGCCTTCAGCGATGAAAGACTTAAGGGCTGCTAAGTCAGCACCACCGATAGGAGCGGTTTTAGCATCAGCTGAAATTACAGCTCTGGAAAAAGCATCAAGAACCATGAGTTCTCCTTAATATTCACAAATGGCGGATATTATTTTTGGCGTGTTTTCAAGCAGGTTAACTGCGAGTAGCCAAACAAAAACATAGGGGATCGATAGTACCCTAGTCTTTACTATGAGAGAGAAAGTAATAATCTGTAATATTTACCTGGAATTTGCTTTCCCGATCGAGAAATCAAGTTTTAGCCGAAATTGAGCAAAAAAATTAAGACTTACGCATTTTGATGGAACTCTCCCATTGCGTAAGTCTTAAGGAAAAAATTTTGTTTTTTAGTCGATCAAGCTTGTTTTAACAAATGTTTGACCAAATTATCTTTCACCATCATCTGCCGTAAAACTTCTAGTAAAAATTCTTGAGCCTCTTGTTGACTCAAATTTTTTACCTGATCTTTCAAATTTTGTAAGCGAAACTGTTGCTCTAAAGTTAATTCGACTGGAAAGTCCATCATTCACTCCTGTGATTGATTGAATCGAAAAGTATTTGTTGTTAGTGGAAGACGATCGCTTTCTACTAGTCTAGCACTTGGATATTAAAATGTCTATATTGTCAAGCTATAAGAAATCAGACTCATAAAAGTTTACAATTACATGACAACATATTTGTCCCTCCCTTTCTAGGGTGTTTATTGAAGCTGACCACTAATCGCTGTAATGTTTAGAATGTTTATATACCAACTACTCTAAAAACAAAGACCTCGTAAAACATCATCCGCAGGAGTAATAAGTAGGAGTCAGAAGATTGATAGACGCAATGGAATTTTTTCAGCTAAGTGCTGGTAAGTGGCGATCGCAACGTGCAACTCATCATCTGGCGTTCAAACGCTCAGAGATAGGAGAATCGGATATACAGGTAGAAACTCTCGATGCTAATCATCCCGAAATCATTGAATTGTGCCGCTATCATGAGATTGACCCCAGCCTTTGTGTCGGTGGTTCGCGTGTGCGTTGGCTAGGGACAATGGCCTGGGATCGAGAGGATGAGGAGAATCATCAGGGGAAAACCATATTTGCGATCGTGCCTGATGGCGATAATCCAAGGCAAGGCAAATTACTCCGTGAAAGAGGTTATGCGGAAATAGTGCCTGTAGTTGGTCTTTTTCACATGGATGATGAAGATGGACTAGTATTGACAACCGAATATGAAACAATGAGTTCCATTGAGCGATTCTGGTTCGCCAGCCCAAATATGCGACTAAGAACCAGTACAGTCAAAAGGTTTGGCGGCTTTAGCACCGCATCGTTTTGTTCCGAAAGCCGCATTGATTCTGTTGAGGCTTCTAGCTCAGAAGAAGTCACACAAAGACAAGGAGCGGATATTTTGGAAAAAAGACAATTTTATTCAGTTTTGGGCTGGTGAATGATTCTTAAGCAGAGCGATGCTTTTACTCGTGGGCAAGATTATCTGCGTCTGGTACAGGGGCTTGCCCTAGAACCGGGTATGGTGAATGTGTTTGATAACCTGCGCGATCGCATTCCCATTTGCACTTGGATCGGTGAGAATATTAACGCTGTGAACGCTCAGATCAACAACTATCTAGAAGTTTGTCATCAGTGTTTTCATCCCCAAGAGCGTCGCCACATCCAAATTTTTGCAGTCCCCATAGCTCAATCTTTTGGCATAGATGGGCTGTGCAACATTCTCACAAACCCAATCACTATTCTGGTAGATGTTGGTCGAGTTGCACCTAAAGACTGGTTTGGTGTAGTCGTCCATGAATACGCCCATGCCCATCTAGGAGAGTTTGGTCACAACGAGCAGTTTGCTAGCATCCTATCTCATTTATGCTTAGGACTGGGATTGGAACCACCCTACTGGGAGGCAGGAATGGAAGCAACTTTGCGTAGCTGGCCTTACTGTAAATCAACCATAGATCCCCTGGAATTTTGGATAGGTCGTTGAGTCGCCGAGGGAGGCAGGGGGCAGGGGAGATGAGGGGACAAGGGGACAAGGGGACAAGGGGACAAGGAGATAAACAAAACTCTTAACTCTTAACTCCTAACTCAGCACTCCTAACGCCCAATGCCCCATTCCCAATGCCCCATGCCCAATGCCCAATCTCCTATATCCTATTAATTTCTTTTGCTAAATGTTAAAAATTATTGCTTCAGTTCAAAAAGGTGAAACTGAATCTCCTAATCTAAAATATGTGAATAAAATTTTTTAGTCATTTACGTAGTCATTAAGCTGGAAGTCTGATTACCTATTTTTCTTGATTAGCTATGGGTTGAATCCAGCAAACTAATCATTTATACTACGAATACTTAAATTTCCCTTAGTTAAGTTTCGTGAAATTTTATCAGAATCTGAAGTTCTGATACAACTACTCCCTTAATATGTGATTAAAAGTTGTTAACTTTAATTAAGAACATGGAGGCTTTAGAGTGCCACTTCCTCTGTTAGAATATAGCCCTTCAAGTCAAAACCAGCGTGTAGCTGCGTATGAAGTACCTGGTGATGAACAACCCAGGATTTTCACTACTGACAATATACTTTCTCCGTCAGATTTAGGTGATCTGATAGAAGCAGCATATCGTCAAATTTTCTTCTATGCCTTTGCTGCCGATCGCGAAACATATTTAGAGTCTCAACTCCGTAATGGACAAATTACAGTACGGGACTTTATTCGTGGATTGGTGCTTTCCAATACCTTTAAGAAAAGCTTCTACGACCTCAACAATAACTATCGTTTTGTTGAGCAAGTAATTCAGCGGGTTCTAGGACGCGATCCATACAACGAGCGGGAAAAAATCGCCTGGTCAATTGTAGTCGCTACCAAGGGGATTGTAGGCTTTATTGATGAAGTGCTCAACACTGAAGAGTACCTGAGCAATTTTGGATACTCCACAGTGCCTTATCAGCGCCGTCGGATACTCCCATCCCAATCTGAGGGTGAGTTGCCATTCAACATCAAATCTCCGCGATACGAAGATTATCACCGTGCCAAACTGGGTTTCCCCCAAATCATTTGGCAGGTCGAAGTACGCAGATTCCTCCCACAAGAGCAAAAGCCCAAGGCTGGCGATCCAGCTTTGTTCTTGGGTTTAGCACAAAGTATCAATGCAACTGGCAATGCTCCACAACGGATCTCGCCATACAACATCGATATCGAAAAGTCTGTACCTTATCGGCAACTGTCAGGAATTAAATAACGATTTTTAGTCGGTGGCTGGCTAGTACATTCACTCGATCGTTTTATAGCGTGCATAAGTCTTGGGTTATGTAGGAGTTTTATTTAGATATAACTAAGTGAAACAAACTCTATCCCATGTCTAATGCACGCTAGTTGTTAATGGGGATTGGGCATTGGGCATTGGGCATTGGGCATTGGGCATTGGGCGTTAAAGTGTAGTTCGTCTTTTTAGTATCTCTAAAAGTTTTGTGAAGTGGGCGGGAGGAGTCGCTGTCACCTCAATCAACTCCTCAGATAAGGGATGCTGCAATTTGAGTCGCCAAGCGTGTAGTGCTTGACCAGGTAAATTTACACCCACTGAATGGCCAGAACTATAAACTGGATCGCCGACAATGGGATGACCGATTTTGCTGCTGTGGACGCGAATTTGATGGGTGCGTCCAGTTTCTAATTGAAAGTGAATTAAGGTGAAGTTACCAAGGCGTTCTAATATTTTCCAGTGAGTGACGGCGACTCGTCCGCCTTGTTCGACAGGCATAACAGCCATTTTTTTGCGGTCTTGGGGATGGCGACCAATGGGCAAGTCGATAGTGCCACTTTCAGTTTTTGGCGCACCGTAAACTATGCCCAAGTATTCTCGTCGTGCAGTTTTTGCTTTCAGTTGTGCTTGTAGATGATGATGGGCAATATCTGTTTTAGCGATCGCGATCGCACCCGTAGTATCCTTATCCAATCGATGGACAATTCCTGGACGTTGGACTCCGCCAATTCCTGGTAAATTGGGACAGTGAGCCAATAGGGCATTTACTAAAGTACCATCTGGATGGCCGGGTGCAGGATGGACAACTAAACCTACGGGTTTATTGAGAATAAGTAATTGGTCGTCTTCGTAAAGGATATCTAAGGGGATATCTTCGGCTTGTAGTTCTAAAGGTTGCGCTTCTGGTATTTCCAGAGTGATGCGATCGCCTACCTTGACATTGATCTTCTTGGATGTGCAAACTCGATCGTTAAGTTGGACATTACCCTGTTCGATTAACTGTTGGATGCGGGAACGGGATAAGTCTGGTAATTCTTGGGAAAGGTAACGGTCGAGGCGATCGCCTTTGGTGTTGACGCAGTGTATCGTACTCTTAAGGGGAAGCAAGCTAGGTGTAGCATCCTCATGTGGAGTTGACAAGCGATCGCCCTTGGCGTTGGCAAAGCGATCGCTATTTTCTTGGATTTGTAAATTAAATTCGGTCACAATTGCTCTAGATTATTAATTCCCCTTCTTTAAGTAAAGCGCGGAATTCCTTTGGTTGGTTGGTTAGAAACCTCGTCTACACAAACAAAATCTTAATTTGGTCTTTCTTCTTCGTGTCCTTTGCTCCTTTGCGGTTCATTATTCTAAATTTATAACTTCTTGCGGCAACTCAAATAAACCATCTTCCCCAGCTTCAAAATCAATCACCTGATACACAGCATCAATATTTAATTCACCATAAATATGAGGAAACAATTCGCCAATTTCAGCTTCTTCATAACGAATTTCAGCTTGGACTTTATCAGAATCAATAAAAAGTAGTACCAATTCTTTTTGATTATAAAAAAATCTTTTTGCAACCTTGAGTATTTGCGTGGACTTTGAACAATGTATAAAACCTTCACTGTCTAAAGAATCAGCGCAATATCTACCGACATTTTTTGCTTGTTCCCATTGTTGGCGTTTGGTAATGTGGAGAATAGTTTTCATAGAAAATTTAGGAATTACTGCATATTGTAATATTTTCAGGAAATCTTCTAAATTTGTAAAGTCTTTAATTACTTTGCTAGCACCTATATTTTTTAATTTAGTATCAGCTACTCTAATAAAAGCAATATTCAATCGATAGGCTGCTTTGACATCCCAAACACCATCACCTACAAAAACAACTTTATGAAATTTTTCAATTTGATAAACATTCTTCGCTTTGATAATAGCTGTCTTAATAATATCTTCTCGTGAAAGTGCATCATTAGCTGAAGCCAATGGAATACTTTCTATTTGTAAATTAGCTTTTTGAAGTTTTAATTTGGCAGAT
Organism: Nostoc sp. DedQUE07; assembly: GCF_034530975.2. NCBI lineage: Bacteria > Bacillati > Cyanobacteriota > Cyanophyceae > Nostocales > Nostocaceae > Nostoc > Nostoc sp. DedQUE07. Next base: position 202,529 of record NZ_JAVRCC020000005.1, read on the forward strand.
TCACACCAACCACCAGTTGCGATCGCAACACACCAATCAGGGTCTAGCTGTAATTTAGCTAATACATTTGCAGCACCAGGAATTTCGCTGAATAAATCTTGCTTGTTAATAAACGCTTCCTGGAGTAGGCTAACAAAACGTGTTTTGAGTCTAACTATCTCTTCATCTGAAGGAAGACGTTCTAATTTTTCTTTGAAAATTTGTTGGGTAATTCCAGAATCCGTTGTGTATGCGTATTCAGCCCAATTCGTATTTATACCAGAAATGCCAAATTCCAAAGCAAAAGCACGTACAAAACAATTTTCATCAATTTTGTTGGTATTGGTTAGTGTACCATCAATATCAAAAACGACTAATTTCATACTAGCGATCGCTAAATAATATTATTCTTTAAAATTTCATACCCAGACGACTAAATACAAAATTTTGATTTCTGCCTTGAAGGAAGAGATTATTCTATAAATTAGGCGGTATACAAACATCTGGCGCACACAACCCAGAAAATCGCAGCGTTGTCACCTCAAAAGTATTCAAATCTACACAACGAATAGCATGATTATTGGTATCAGCAATATATAGATATGAATTTATAGCACTCAATCCCGAAGGTTCAAAAAAGCGAGTGTTCTTACCTTGACCATCTTGTAAACCAGCAGAACCATCTCCCAAAATTGTTTGACAATTCCCTTTAGGGCTAACTAATTTAATTTTATGGTTATAAGTATCTGCCACCCACAAAAAATTCTGAGCATATTCCACTCCTAAACAGTGTTGTAAACGGACATCTTCACCTTGTCCATCTATATCGCCAAAACCAAATAAACCGCCACTACCGCAAACAGTTCTTACTTGATACGGTTCGACAATTTCCACACCACGAATTGAACTAACTTCACTGTCAGCAATATATAATTCTTGCTCATTATTAGTAATACCACTAGGTTGAGCAAAAGCAGATTCGGTAAGTGAACCATCAATACAAGCTTCTGCACCAGTACCAGCATAAGTTTTGATGATGCCAGTTTCTAAGTCCATTTGCCAAATTTGATGCGGCCCAGCCATTGCAATAAATAGAGTATTTCCTACTTTCACTAAATCCCAAGGAGAATTTAGCGCGGTTTCTAAACCAGCACCGCCATGAGGATGGATATTACGGCTTTGTTCGCCAGTTCCCGCAATAGTTTCAACGATTTGGTGCTTGAAATCAACTCGCCGCAGCGCATGATTTTCTGTATCAGCAACATAAAGAATCTGATTTTCGGCATCATAAGCCATTCCTTGCGGTGCAAAAAATTGCGCTTCGCTAAACGAACCATCGGTTAAGCCAGATTTTCCAGTACCAATTAAATGTAGAATTTCTCCGTCGAAACTACTCATAACTAGGCGATGATGTCCAGAATCAGCAATGAATAAACCCATTTGAGTAGCTAGAACTTTCCCAGGAAAAGCTAAAGGTGTGATTAATGGTTGGCGCTGTTTTTCTAAAGTTAAGCTGATTTCTTGGAAATTAATTGTGCCTTTGTCTTGGTGTTGCTGAATTAACTTTTGAATCAACTCATCTAAAGTGTCACGATTTCCTTCACCAGAAATCTGGGCGATCGCGTAACCTTCTGGATCGATAATTATTAACGTAGGCCAAGCACGCACAGCATACTCTTCCCAAATCCGAAAACCTCTGTCAACTACAACTGGATGTTCGATGTCGTAGCGCAGGATAGCTTGGCGAATATTTTCTGTTTCCTTTTCGTTGTCAAATTTGGCAGAATGTACGCCAATAACGGTAAGACTATCTTTATATTTTTGTTCTAAATATTTCAGGTTTGGCAAAATATGCAGACAATTGATACAGCAGTATGTCCAAAAGTCTAAAATTATGACTCTACCTTTAAGTTGTTTAAGAGATAAGGGTTTATCGGTGTTGAGCCAAGAGTAATTTTGGGGTAATTCTGGCGCTCTGACACGAGGAATCATCTTTATTGCCTACTCTGATAATTTAGTAAAATCAATATTTATTGACCAGCATTAAAAACTTGTTCTGCCGTCAACTCTAACTCAGAGAAAGTAGGAGATATTATTTGATCGCTACCCCGAAACTGACTGACTTGGTATTCTCCATCAATTAGTTGATAAACTGAAATAGTGGGTTGTTTAGGATTACCAATAAATTTCCTAGCTCCTAAAGCGGCATAATCAACAATCCAATATTCAGGAATACCCATCTCTTCATAATCGGCAAGTTTCAGATAATAATCATCACGCCAATTAGTACTGACAACCTCAATTACTAAAGGAATTGATGTACCCTTAGTCACAATAGAAGATTTTTCCCAAAGAGGTTCATCAACCAAAGCCACATCATTTAATATTAATACATCAGGGAAATAACCTGATTCTCTCTCCGGTGGTTTTACAATTGCTTGATTGGGGATAAAGTAGGCGAGATTTAATCGTCTAAACTCTAAAGTCAATTCAGCAGATGAAAATCCTTTTATCCTTTCATGTTTCCCAGTTGGCTGTGCCATTTCGACAATTTCCCCATTATGTAGTTCGTAGCTTACCCCAGAGTTTTCGGGATACCAGGTGATAAATTCGTCAAAGGGAACTATTTTAGGTAAGGTTTTGGTCATAATAATTGATTACTGTAGGTTGTGTTTTTATTCTAGAGTGCTGTACCTTCCTTGGTTTCTTCCTTCCAATTTGATGAAATAAGCCGATAAAAAATAATCATATATTACCGCGTGCTGCTACTAGAGGCTTAGACAAACGTACGTACAATTATAAGAAATCACTGTTACTTGCTATTTAATAAATGAACTTTTAGAAAATTTATACTTTGAAAGGACTTGACAAACTAACTATTACGGACTTATGCGCCTGGGTTCAACTAGCTAAAATTCAGGCTGAACACGGAAAAGTTATCGATCGCATTCCGCAATTAGCTTTAGCCGATCCTGGTTGGTTTGCTGTTCATATCTGCTGTGAATCAGGGAAAAACCTCAGCTTTGGGGATACCGCTTGTGTCTTTCCGCTAATGAGCGTGATTAAAACATTTTCTCTACTTTATCTGCTAGAACATTTAGGAGCAGAAACGATTTTTAGTTGGGTTGGGGTGGAACCATCAGATGCATCCTTCAATTCTTTAGAACAATTAATTAGCGATCGCGCCCATCCCCGCAACCCGATGATTAATAGTGGGGCAATTACCCTGTCTGAGAAGTTACCAGGAAAGGACGCTAATCAACGCACTCTCTTATTTTGTCAATGGCTTAACCAATTAGCAGGTTGCCAACTAAGTTTAGATGAAGAAATGCTGGCCTCAGTGCGATTAACCCGTTCAACAGCCAATGAAGCGATCGCTAATTATCTCGCCGAAGCTGGTCATCTCGAAAATATTGAAACAGCACTTGACACATACGAGCAAATATGCTGTATTTCTGGGCAAGTTGAAGATTTAGCCTTGTTAGGAAAACTGCTAGCTTGTGAAAATAGCTATTTATCAGCACAAAACCGCCGGATTGTCAATGCTGTGATGTTAACTTGTGGACTTTATGAAGCTTCTGCCGAGTTTGCAGTCAGAATTGGTTTACCAATGAAATCAGGAATTGGTGGTGGGCTTGTAGCAATAGTACCAGGTGAGGGAGCGATCGCTTGTTACAGTCCAGCTTTGGATGGTGTAGGAAATCCGGTAGCGGGTCTTGCTTTTGTTGAGGCTTTAGCACAAGAGTTGCAGCTGAGTATTTTTGGCTAAATCCTGTTTTTGAATAGGCAGAGAAATGATAAATTCTTGTCAGCACTTCGACAGGATGGGTAATGGTTCGACTCGTCAAAAAAGCTAGGTATATTTTTGAGAACCACCCTTTTCGGCTCAATTGTACGACGGCGATATCACCGGAAACTGATGGAAAATTTGCATCTGGAATCTGGAAAGCCAGATTAATCCTAAGTAAAATAAGAGTCAATACTTACTTAGAATTCCCAGTTATTCAGTAAAAGCAAAAATTTGGAAATTTTCTAACACATATTGCTGAGTCCGATGACGCAGAAGAAAAGTGATTTATTTCACTTCTCTGCTGCCTCTACCAGCCTTCAAGGTATAACTAAATCTTGTTTTTTATGGCTGTTGCACTTGTTTTTCGGGTAATTCAGCAGAAGGTGTTGGCGTTACCTCTGCCTATGGTTCTAGTGTTGGCGTAATAATTTCGGGTGCTGGAGACTCAATAATCTCTGGGAGCGTTGGTGGCAAACTAGGAGATGGGGCAACTGTTACTTGGGGAGTAGGTGTCTTGGTCGTTCGACGGTTAAAAAATCCACCAAATCTAGATTTTGTTGGCTGAGGCGTAACTTTTTCGGGTAACAGCGTTGATTCAGGAGTTGGTATTACCTCCGGCTGTGATTCTGGTGTTGGCGTAATAATTTCTGGTGTCGGAGACTCAATAATCTCTGGCAGTGTGGGTGGCAAACTAGGAGATGGGGCAACTGGTGCTTCTGGGGTAGGAACTTTACCAGCCCCACGGTTAAAAAATCCACCAAATCTAGGTTTTGTTGGCTGAGGCGTAACTTTTTCGGGTAACGGCGTTGATTCGGGAGTTGGTATTACCTCTGGCTGTGGTTCTGGTATAGGAGACTCAATAATTTCTGATGGTGTTGGGGACAAGCTGGGAGTTGGTGTAGCTGTGGGAACTTCTAATTTTGGTTGTTCTGGCTGTATTTTGGATTGTTCTGGAATTTCAGTTTCTGGAAGCGGCTGTTTTTCTACCTTAGGCTGTGTTGGGGGTGTTTTTTCTACAGAAGGTGTGGGTGTGGGTTTAGGTGCAAGTTTATAATTCGGGTCTACAATAGGGCGCACCTCATCTGCTGTGAGTTCTCCTCTGACAATTCTTGACAAAGTGTCTTTACCCTTTGGCTGGTAGTCAATCAATCTAACTGTGGTATTGAAAGCATTTTTGACAGCATTTCCCTGATTATCGAGAAATTCTAGCTTTATCCAGTTTTTCCCTGGACGGAAGCCTTTAAGATAAACTGCCTGCCAGCGATCGAAAATAAAGCTTTCACCATTAATCGTGGAGCGGATGCGCCAATCACTGAACTCGTCGTTGGGGTTTTCCTTACCAACAAGGTGCAGAGGAGCGTTAGTTAGGTAAAAGTCCAGTAAGATTGGTTCTGCCCCGTAGCTACTTTGAGGACGACTATAAGTTAGCAGGGGTAATTTAGGATCTGGGGTGTTGTCGTCGGTTTTAGTGAAGACGTGAAATGTTGTTTGGGCATAAGCGCCTTCATTCTTAAAGCTTTCATGCCAGGGACGAGAGGCAAAGACACGCAAGGTATGACTACCTGGAGACAAGTCTGGCAAAACTAAGGGCTGATTCAGGTCGTAAACAGGTATATAAGGTTGATTATCCAGAATTACGTGTAAATGTGGCCCCAATTGTAATTGTGGGTCTTTAAATATCGGTAGATCCTTAACCTGAAAACTGGCTGTAACTTTATTGTCTTGAAGAACTTCATCAAATTTTGGAGTAACAATTGTTACTTGTGGCTGATAAACTTCCAAAGTTGGACGCAGTTCTTGAATAACAGATGGAGGGGAAACTTCCGAAAATTGCTTTGAAATTTGAGAAATCTTGGGGGAGTTTTCTTTATAACCAGTAGATACTTCCTGGCTGTCGGCTTTCTCGCCGCAACTGGTCAAGCTTAATACCAGCACTAATATCATTACCCACCTGAGAATCGGAAACCTCTGAGGGAGGAGCTTCTCTAACACCCTTTTCTGCCACGAGTTCATGCGTTGCACCCAGTGATAGTCTTCAACAATTGACAGATTATTTTGGCTCAAACTGTCCATCTGGAACTATAGCCCAAAAGGTGAAATCTGCCTCACATCCCATAAGTTTTCCTTTGTATCTCATAAAATTTTAAAATAAGTCATATTCTCTACAACGTTTTACTTGCAAAAATTGAAATATGACATAAATGTTCATGAGCAATCGCAGTAAAAGTTGGGACATCGGTTACATACAGTCAAATCATAAATTTTACGAATTGTTATTGTTTGTAAATTAAATAGCTAAACTATTGACTTTTGGACAAAAAGTTTGAAGTTAAAAGCCAGTTAAGGCATGAATTTCAGCAATATTTGAGCAAGTTTGAATTATTGTTAAAATATCTCCAACAATGTACAAGTGAAGACTTTATAATTCAACGAGAAACAACAATCCACATAGGTCTTCATCGCGGCTTCAGCAAAATGGAATTTGCGGTAATGGTTAACTTTGTGGTATTCATGATTCCTCATTCCTTATCAAGAGAGGAGGTCGAATGACAATAAGTCCTCCGGAGCGAGAGGAAAAGAAGGCAAGAGTAATCGTCGATAACGACCCGGTTCCAACGTCTTTCGAGAGATGGTCACAACCAGGGCACTTTGACAGATCCTTAGCCAGAGGTCCCAAAACCACCACATGGATTTGGAACCTGCACGCACTCGCCCATGATTTTGATACACATACAAGCGATTTAGAAGACATCTCCCGCAAGATATTCTCAGCCCACTTCGGCCACTTGGCTGTAGTGACAATCTGGTTGAGCGGGATGATTTTTCACGGCGCGAAGTTTTCTAACTACGAAGCTTGGCTAAGTGACCCGTTAAACGTTAAGCCTAGCGCTCAAGTCGTTTGGCCCATTGTCGGACAAGACATTCTAAATGGTGATGTTGGCGGTGGTTTCCACGGTATTCAAATCACCTCCGGTTTGTTCCAAGTATGGCGTGGCTGGGGGATCACAAATTCCTTCCAACTTTACGTAACTGCGATCGGTGGCTTGGTATTAGCAGGCTTATTCTTATTTGCCGGCTGGTTCCACTACCACAAACGCGCTCCCAAACTGGAATGGTTCCAGAATGTGGAATCGATGCTGAATCACCACTTGCAAGTACTGCTAGGTTGTGGTTCCTTGGGATGGGCAGGTCACTTAATCCACGTGTCCGCACCGACCAACAAGCTTTTGGATGCAGGCGTTGCTCTCAAAGACATACCTCTGCCCCACGAGTTCATCTTGAACAAAGACTTGTTGACGGAACTCTATCCTGGGTTTGCTGCTGGTTTAGCACCTTTCTTCACCTTGAATTGGGGTCAGTATGCTGACTTTCTAACCTTCAAGGGCGGTCTGAACCCGGTAACAGGCGGCTTGTGGTTGACTGATATTTCTCATCACCACTTAGCGATCGCAGTTCTCTTTATCGTTGCTGGTCATCAGTACCGTACCAACTGGGGTATTGGTCACAGCATTAAAGAGATCCTGGAAAACCACAAAGGTCCTTTCACCGGTGAAGGTCACAAAGGTCTCTATGAAAACCTGACCTCATCCTGGCACGCTCAGTTGGCTACTAACCTGGCCTTCTTGGGTTCGCTGACCATCATCATCGCGCATCACATGTACGCGATGCCCCCCTATCCATATTTGGCAACTGACTACGCTACACAGTTGTGCATATTCACTCACCATATTTGGATCGGTGGCTTCTTGATTGTTGGTGGAGCAGCTCACGCTGCAATCTTCATGGTGCGAGATTACGATCCAGTTGTGAACCAAAACAACTTGCTGGATCGGGTGCTTCGTCATCGTGACGCGATTATTTCTCACCTGAACTGGGTGTGTATTTTCCTCGGCTTCCATAGCTTTGGGCTTTACATCCACAACGACACAATGCGTGCATTGGGTCGTCCTCAAGACTTGTTCTCTGATACAGGGATTCAATTGCAGCCAGTATTTGCCCAGTGGATACAAAATATCCACGCCTTGGCTCCTGGTACAACTGCACCCAATGCCCTAGAACCAGTTAGCTATGTCTTTGGCGGCGGTATTTTGGCTGTTGGCGGAAAAGTGGCAGCTGCACCCATTGCTTTGGGCACAGCGGACTTCCTAATTCACCACATTCACGCTTTCACCATTCACGTCACCGTCCTAATTCTGCTCAAAGGTGTGCTGTACGCCCGTAGCTCTCGTCTGATTCCAGACAAAGCAAACTTGGGCTTCCGCTTCCCTTGCGACGGCCCCGGTCGTGGCGGTACCTGTCAAGTCTCTGGTTGGGATCACGTATTCCTCGGACTTTTCTGGATGTACAACTCCCTGTCTATTGTAATTTTCCACTTCAGCTGGAAGATGCAATCAGATGTTTGGGGAACCGTAGATGCAGATGGGACTGTAACTCACATCACTGGTGGTAACTTTGCCCAAAGTGCGATTACCATCAACGGTTGGTTACGAGACTTCTTGTGGGCACAAGCTACACAAGTCATCAATTCCTATGGCAGCGCGCTATCTGCCTATGGTCTACTCTTCTTAGGCGCTCACTTTGTCTGGGCATTCAGCTTGATGTTCCTGTTCAGTGGTCGCGGCTACTGGCAAGAACTGATTGAGTCCATTGTTTGGGCGCATAACAAACTGAAGGTAGCACCAGCAATTCAGCCTCGCGCTCTGAGCATTATTCAGGGTCGGGCTGTAGGGGTAGCTCACTACCTCTTGGGAGGAATTGCCACAACCTGGGCATTCTTCCATGCACACATCCTTTCAGTAGGGTAGCAATCAGTTGTGGAGTGCTGAGTGCTAAGTGCTGAGAAAATACTCAAAACTTGGTACTCAGAACTCAGGACTCTAGACGCTGGTATTTGATGGCTAAAGGTCAGAGGATTTATTAAACCTATGGCGACAAAATTTCCGAAATTTAGCCAGGATCTCGCACAGGACCCGACGACTCGTCGGATATGGTATGCGATCGCTACAGGCAACGATTTTGAAACCCATGATGGCATCACAGAGGAAAATCTTTACCAAAAGATTTTCGCAACTCACTTCGGTCACTTGGCAATCATCTTCCTGTGGGCATCCAGCCTCCTGTTCCATGTAGCCTGGCAAGGTAACTTTGAACAGTGGATTAAAGATCCCCTTCATATCCGTCCCATCGCCCACGCGATTTGGGACCCCCACTTTGGTAAACCAGCGATCGAAGCTTTTACCCAAGCTGGCGCTAGCAATCCGGTAAACATTACCTACTCTGGTCTTTACCATTGGTGGTATACCATCGGAATGCGGACGAACGGCGAACTATACAACGGTTCAGTATTCCTGTTAATACTGGCAGCCGTACTGTTGTTTGCTGGTTGGCTGCACTTGCAACCCAAGTATCGTCCTAGCTTGGCATGGTTTAAGAGCGCTGAACATCGCCTAAACCACCACCTAGCAGGTCTGTTTGGTGTTAGTTCTCTGGCTTGGGCTGGTCACTTAATTCACGTTGCTGTCCCCGAATCTCGCGGTCAGCACGTAGGTTGGGATAACTTCCTGAATACCCCACCCCACCCAGCAGGTTTGACACCATTCTTTACAGGCAACTGGGGTGTTTACTCTCAAAACCCTGACACTCCTGGACATATCTTTGGGACATCTCAAGGTGCAGGAACTGCAATTCTAAGTTTCTTGGGTGGCTTCCATCCTCAAACAGAAGCTTTGTGGCTGACTGACATGGCTCATCACCACTTGGCGATCGCAGTTATCTTCATTGTTGCCGGTCATCAGTATCGGACTAACTTCGGAATTGGTCACAGCATCAAAGAAATGCTGAACTCCAAAGCTGGGTTAGTACCAGGTACCAACAGTGAAGGTCAGTTCAACCTGCCTCACCAAGGGTTGTATGACACCTATAACAATTCACTGCACTTCCAGTTAGGTATTCACCTAGCTGCTCTGGGAACCATCACCTCTTTGGTGGCACAGCATATGTACGCCATGCCTCCTTATGCATTTATTGCTAAGGACTATACAACTCAGGCAGCGCTGTATACGCACCATCAATATATTGCTGGTTTCTTGATACTTGGTGCTTTTGCTCACGGAGCAATATTCTGGGTACGTGATTACGACCCAGAACAAAACAAGGGCAACGTTCTTGAGCGCGTATTGAAGCATAAAGAAGCGATTATCTCCCACCTTAGCTGGGTATCCCTTTTCTTAGGCTTCCATACCCTCAGCTTGTACGTCCACAATGATGTAGTGGTTGCTTTCGGTACTCCTGAAAAGCAAATCTTGATTGAGCCAGTGTTTGCTCAATTCGTTCAAGCTGCAAACGGTAAAGTACTGTACGGTTTAGATGCTTTGCTATCTAACCCCGATAGTATTGCTTACACAGCATGGCCCAACTACGCTAACGTTTGGCTTCCAGGCTGGTTAGATGCCATCAATGCTGGTACTAACTCCCTGTTCTTAACAATTGGCCCTGGCGACTTCTTGGTTCACCATGCGATCGCTTTAGGTCTGCACACCACCACCTTGATCTTGGTCAAAGGTGCTTTGGATGCCCGTGGTTCTAAGCTGATGCCCGATAAAAAGGACTTCGGCTATGCCTTCCCTTGTGACGGCCCCGGTCGTGGCGGTACTTGCGACATCTCCGGTTGGGATTCCTTCTACCTCGCTGCGTTCTGGATGCTCAATACCCTTGGTTGGGTTACGTTCTACTGGCATTGGAAGCATCTAGGCATTTGGCAAGGCAACGTAGCTCAGTTCAATGAGAACTCTACATATCTCATGGGCTGGTTCCGCGATTACCTCTGGGCTAACTCTGCTCAGTTGATTAACGGTTACAACCCTTACGGCGTGAATAACCTGTCTGTCTGGGCTTGGATGTTCCTGTTTGGACACCTAGTTTGGGCTACTGGCTTCATGTTCTTAATCTCCTGGAGAGGTTACTGGCAAGAGTTGATTGAAACCCTTGTTTGGGCACACGAACGCACTCCTCTAGCTAACCTAGTTCGCTGGAAAGACAAGCCCGTGGCTCTGTCCATCGTTCAAGGTCGTGTGGTTGGTTTAGCTCACTTCACTGTTGGCTACATCGTGACTTACGCAGCATTCTTGATTGCTTCTACTGCTGGTAAGTTCGGTTAATTTCGGCTGCTTGTTTTGTAGATAAGTAATAAAAATCCCCTGCCGCAAGGTGGGGGATTTTTTTTGGGTTTTAGGTGAAGAGGATGGGAACAATAGAGAAGGGGCGGGCAAGATGCCCACCCCACAATAAAGAAAAGTTACAGAAAAATTACAAATAGTTTTGTATTCTGAATGCAAGAGCCAAAGTTGAAAATTTTTCAAAGAAGATTACCTCATTGGGAGTTAGATGGGGCGGTTTATTTCATTACCTTTAATACTTGGGAAAAGTTAGAACTTAGCCTAGAAGCTAGAGAAATAGTTTTTAATTCGTGCTTATTTTTTGATAAAAACAGATATCGAATATTTGTCCTTGTGGTCATGACAAATCATGTGCATCTGCTCATTCAGCCATTACTCAAATCAGAAAATGAGTTTTGGTCATTGAGTAGCATTATGAAAAGTATTAAAGGTTATAGTGCTAAACAAATTCCCAAAGTGATGAAACATATAGGAACAGTTTGGCAAGATGAAAGATATGAGCGTATTGTTAGGAACGATGAAGAGTTTCAACAATATTGGGAATATATCAGGCAAAATCCTGTAAAAGCAGGGTTGTGATCAAGCTCAGAAAATTACCCCTTCTTTTGGCAACTCCCTGAATAATCTCACTTATCACATTCTCTTTTCTCTTGTGGGGTGGGCATCTTGCCCGCCCCTTTGTAGCCTTAAATGCCAGTCTAGAATTGACTATTGAATCAATTTAATTTTCTCTATTGCCTCTGCATATTGTTTTGTATTCTCTTGTTGTAAATAAAGGTTAGCAACTTACTGCCAATCTTTAATTGCACCTTGATTATCTCCTAATTCATAGCGAACCAAAGCCCGATTATCGTAGGCAGCAGCATTTTTTGCGTTTAACTGAATCGCTTTATTATAGTCTTGTAAAGCTCCCTCTGTATCACCTAAATCGGAGCGAGCAACACCTCGATTGCTATGGGAAGTACTAGATATAGGTGCAAGCTTCACTGCTATGTTTAAGTCTTGTAATGCTCCTTGTTTATCTCCTAATTTGCGCCGGAATATAGCGCGATAGTCATAAGCCAAAGGGCTTTTAGGGTCAAGCTCAATTGCTTTATTGCAATCTTCTATAACTCCTGACTCATGGCCTAATTTATCACGAACTTCAGCCCGCTCAATGTATAAATATGGATTTTTAGAATCTAGCTTAATAGCTGTGTTTAGCTTGTCGAAAGCTGCTTTATAATTTCCAGAAGCCCTGTGAGCATTACTTGACTCAATATAGTTTGATAGAGAAATAGAAGATTTCACAGTAGTATAGGCAAACGGGATTATACTCACTCCTATAATTGCTGCACCTATATAAGGTATTAAGAAGTATTTAGACTTGTGATTGTTTAAGTTGCTTGTCATATAAATCACACCGATTTCTTGATTGAATAGAATTTTTTCTGAGAGTAAAAATTTTTTGTAGCATTGTCGGTATTATACTAATGTGATGTACCAAATTTTTGATATTATGCTGATATAAATACTGGCTACTGCTGACTTGACATTATATGCTGGATAATCTTAATGCTTTTGTGGGGTAGGCATCTTGCCAATAACCAAGGGCGGGCAAGATGCCCACCCCACAAGAGATTATTGGATACTATTTTTGATTTGGAAGTCCCCAAAGCCGGGATAATGTTATAACTCTTGAACTCACAACAAATAAATTTAAAATCATATTACACCCAAAATCACGGCGCAATATATCTAGGTGATAGCCTAGAACTAATAAAATCTATTGAAAACAACAGTATTAATCTTATCCTCACATCACCTCCATTTGCTCTGACACGAAAAAAAGAATACGGTAACGAAACTGCTGAAAAATATATTGAGTGGTTTCTACCTTTTGCATCCGAATTTAAAAGAGTTCTCGCAGATAATGGCTCATTCGTACTAGATTTAGGCGGCGCTTACTTACCTGGTAATCCCGTCCGGAGTATCTACCAATACGAACTTTTAGTCAGATTATGCAAAGAAGTAGGTTTCTTTCTTGCTCAAGAATTTTACCACTATAATCCGGCTCGACTGCCAACCCCTGCTGAGTGGGTGACAATCAGGCGGATTCGTGTAAAAGATTCTGTAAATACAGTTTGGTGGTTGTCTAAAACACCGAATCCTAAAGCAGATAACACAAAAGTATTAAAGCCTTATAGCCAAAGTATGAAACAGTTACTCAAAAATGGCTATAAAGCAAAAATACGTCCTAGTGGACATGATATTTCTGATAAATTTCAAAAAGATAATCAAGGTGCAATTCCGCCGAATTTGCTAGAAATTGCTAATACTGAATCGAATAGCGCTTATTTACGACGCTGCAAAACAGCAGAAATTAAACCCCATCCAGCACGCTTTCCTCAAGGGTTCGCCGAGTTCTTCATCAAATTTTTAACTGATCAAGGTGATATGGTATTAGATCCATTTGCAGGTTCTAATACAACCGGCTTTGTTGCTGAAACTCTGCAACGCCGATGGATATCTTTTGAAATTAATGAAAATTATGTAATGGGAAGTCGTTATCGATTTAGCCAATAACCAAATTAAGTAAAGAGTCAGGAGTGAGAAGTTAAAATTGATAACCCTTCGGCAGGCTCAGGGCATCGCTTATAACTCTTAACTCATAGCTACTCAATTAAATTTCTCCATTCACTTGCATTTGATGAACTCGATCGGCTAGCTCTTGACGACCTCGATCATCTAGTTTATCAATAGCTAACATCCCCATCAGAATAACTTCTTTCAGGGTCAAACGTGTGGAATGTGCCTGTTTTTGCACAATCTCTTTAATAATGGGACTGACACCAATCGCTGTACTAGCTCTAGCCACAGAAGAAAAGGAAACACTAATGATTCAGCCTAAATCTTAGCACTTTCAATGAGGTTATTCTCTAGAGCTAAACTTAATTTAAGTGTGTTTCAACTCATACTTCAATGAGTAAACAGAAATTTTAAATTACGTATAGTGAGTTATCAAATTCTCAGTATGGCAAACCTGATACTTGCTCATTGAGGACACGTTATCGTATGATATCAATATTCTCAAAAGTTAAAATTTTGGCTATTTTTTCCAAAATTTCTACTAAGTTCTCAATCGTCATATTAAAGATACGAGCTAATTTTGATATATCAGGGAAGTCAACTGTTGTCGTTTTCTGACGAAGCGCATAACTTGTAACTCTGTTGCAAATTACCTCACAATGGTCAGAAGCTTCTTTTAGTGACCACACTTTCACTTGTGCTTGACAAAACGAAAATGTATACGTATTACGGTAGCTTTCTCGGTCTAGCCAACTCTCACGCGATCGCGACAATTAGCTGAAATCTAGAAACCTAAAATCTGCTGTTTATTTCACATATTAGCAACATCAAAAGCAAAAACCTCTGTTCTTAGATCCTCTAAAATAACTCACTAATCGCCAGTTTGCAAACCTAGTTATATTTGTGATAACTGAGTTAGAAAAAGCGAGTGGCTGATGAAAACAGTGCTTTCAGTAGAAGTATTCGCACAAATAAGACTTGTATACCACCGGGAAAACCCTACTTTAAAGAGATCGTAAATTGTCAAATATAATCTCATGAACACGCTTTACAGAACTATACAGCGTAAATAAGAATAATAACTTAACCGAAGTAAAATTTTCCTGAATACAGCCAATTAATGCCGTCATAAGGAAAAGCAGTGAGTAGAGGAGAGAGAAAGCGATGAGGGACCCTTATCTGTTGGCAGCAGGCTTGTTAACAGGATTAGCAATACCAGCATCGGCTCTTCCACATCTGTCAATTGTCCTGCCAGAAAGTTCTAGATTCCTGTGGGATTTAAAACAAGGTTCGCAGACAATAGTCAGTACAAAAATTATCAAGAGCGTCGACCTTTCCTTACCCGAACTCAGCTCTCAAGCGTTCCAACCCCTAAAAAGTTCGCAGCCAATAGTAAGTGAAAAAAACGTCCCTAGCGTACCAGAATTCAGCACTCAGGGATTACCAGTATCAACAGAGTCATCACTTAACCCCAGCACCCAAGCAACTAGCCTCTTATTGACATCTGGAAATCAACTTTACTACCAAAGATTGGCAGCTCTGAAAACAGGTCAGATTTATACACGCGTAGATAGTGATAATTTGCAATCATTGTGGGAGTCGATCAAGAAACGTCAACTAACTTATGACGACTGGAAAAGTTTATTAGCTTTAGAAGCTAGAGCGATCGCTCAAGGTCAAGGTGCCAATCATCTAAGTATTTTGGTTGGTGATTCTTTGAGCATGTGGTTTCCCAGAGAAAAACTGCCTGCTGGTAAATTGTGGCTCAATCAAGGCATATCTGGAGATACCTCTAGTGGCGTTTTAAAAAGATTGGGGGCATTTTCAGCAACGCGACCAGATGTTATTTACATTATGGCTGGGATTAACGACCTACGAAAAGGCGCTAGTGATGAAACAATTTTGCATAATTATCGCCGGATTGTTCGGCGTTTACGCCAGACTCACCCCAAAGCTCAAATCATTGTCCAATCAATTTTGCCTACTCGTTTACCAAAAATTTCCAATAGCCGTATTCGTCACCTCAACATCCAACTAACCGCGATCGCTAAACAAGAAGGTGCTAATTATCTCAATATTTATAGCTGGTTTACGGATATGGAAGGCAATTTGCGCCCAGAGTTGACCACAGATGGCTTGCACCTGTCTCAAGAGGGATATGATGTGTGGCGAACGGCACTACAGCAGATAGAATACACACTCACTCAGCGTGAGAATTGAGCGATCGCTTTGCTGACACTTAAAGCGATGTCTACGATGGGCTGCGCCTACGCAATTTTTAAATTTATGGAAGTTAGCGATACTGATGCCATCAACATACGTTCTGTAATTGAATACCAATTAGCAGCCTTTAAAAAAGATGATGCCCAAGGCGCTTTTGCCTTTGCTAGTCCGGCGATTCAGGCGCAATTCGGAACACCAGAAAATTTTATGCAGATGGTAAAGACAAGCTATCCAGCAGTATACCGTCCTCGTTCTGTATTTTTTGAGAACATAACAACCATCCAGGGAAACATAACTCAACCAGTGCTGCTACTTGCTCCTGATGGAGTCCCCTTGAGGGCTTTATATTTTATGGAAAAACAGCCTAATAATATCTGGAGAATTAACGGTTGCTTTCTAGTTTCTCTAGAAGGTAAATAAACTCTATATTTATAGAACTAAAATCCTATACTTTAACGCCCAAGGCTTCCCTATTTAAAACCTGATTTAACTTACCGCTACGATAACCTTCTAAATCTAAGGTTACGTAGATAAATCCAAAATCTTGAAATGCCGAAACTAGTGTTTGTAAATCGTTAGTTAATACAAACTCTTTGATTTGTTCTGGTGGTAATTCAATACGTGCTGTATCCCCTTGGGATCGCACGCGCAAATTCTGCCAGCCTAGCTTTCGCAGATAAATTTCTCCTCTACCAACTCGTTGCAACTTAGCGACAGTAATTTCTTCACCGTAAGGAAACCGGGAACTGAGGCAAGGTTGAGCAGGTTTATCCCACCAAGGTAAACCGAGTTGTTGCGAAAGTTGGCGAACTTCAACTTTGGTGACACCCACTTCTGCTAAAGGCGATCGCGCCCCTCTTTCTTTAGCCGCCTGAATTCCTGGGCGATAATCATGCAAATCATCAGCATTCACCCCATCCACCACGTAAGGATAACCCAACTCTAAAGCTAAAGGTTTGAGAGTGTCGTGCAACTCACTTTTGCAAAAATAACAGCGGTTAACTGGGTTAGAAGTGTAATTGGGATTTTCCATCTCGTGAGTCTGGACGATTTTATGAGGAATCCCAATTGTTGCAGCTTGAATTTTCGCGTCTTCCAATTCTTCTGGTAACAGTGAAGGAGAAACAGCCGTGACAGCCAAAGCGCGATCGCCCAACACATCATAAGCAATTTTGGCAACCAAAGTGCTATCAACGCCCCCAGAGTAGGCAATCAACGCCTGCTCCATTTCTGTAAATAAGGCTCTTAATTGCTCAAATTTTTCTGTCAGCATCATTTCCCAATCCTGCCAAAACCTTACAGCACCCAATCATTTATATTGTAGTCATTAGTTATGGAGCATTGGGCATTGGGCATTGGGCATTGGGCATTGGTTATTAATTCTTGTTTCTAACTCCTTCACTCCCTCACCCCCCCCTGCTCCCCTACTCCCCACTCCCCATCAACCAAGGTTGGTGCTTGACTGTACTTAGCCACCAGACTGGCTAAAAGTGGTAAATCAATTGGTTTAGAAATATAGTCATTTACTCCAGCCGCTAGACAGGTTTCGCGATCGCCTTTCATCGCCATTGCTGTTTGAACAATTACCGGAATCGTCCGATATTGCTGATGTTCTCGCAGTTGTTGTACCAAGTTAAGACCATTTCCATCTGCCAAACAAACATCCATTAAAATTACCGCTGGATCTAACTGTGTTAGGGCTTCCCACATCTCGTCAGCATTCTTAACCCAAGTTACTTGATATCCCAATTTTTGTAGATAAATTTGCATCAAATCAGCATTGGGTAAATCATTTTCTACCAGCAAAATTTCTACAGAGGAACTAGGTGTCAAAGGCAGAGGAAATGAGGGAAAATTTGTTTCTCCTGCTTCCTCATCTACCCTCACTGCCATCTCTTGCTTAAGAGGAAGTACAAGAGTAAAACGGGAGCCACGATCTATTTCAGATTCAACTTTCACCCAACCACCGTGAATTTGGGCGAGTTTCTGAGTCACTGCTAAACCCAAACCAGTACCTTCAATACCATCTGCTACGGCCTTGGCAATTTGGAAATATGGCTGAAACAGTTGAACTTGGTCTTCCTGGGAAATGCCAGTGCCAGTATCCCAAACTGTAAAATGCACAAATACACCTTTGGAAGCAATCTGTAAGCCAACACTTCCAATACTTGTAAACTTTAGGGCGTTGAAGAGTAAATTCAACAACATTTGCTTGAGTCGTAAGGGGTCAGCTACTAAGGTTGTAATATCAGGTTCAAGTTCTAGGCACAGTTTCAAACTTTTATTAGCAGCTTTCTCTTTCACCAATGCCAAAACATTGTTACACAACAGTGGGACATCTACTGTTTCCCACTGTACTTCTAGCTGATTTGCTTCAATTTTAGAGAGATCCAAAATATCGTTAATCAGAGCTAGTAAGTGTTTACCGCTAGACTGAATGATATTTAAATACTCTTGCTGCCGTTCTTTAGTTGGTTCGTACCCTGGAGCTAAAAGCAGATGGGTAAACCCAATAATGGAACTAAGCGGTGTACGAATTTCGTGGCTGGTGTTTGCCAGAAACTGATTTTTCAGTTGATTGGTGCGCTCCAATTCTTGATTAGAATTACTTAACTGTTGACACCGTTGCGGCCAAGACAGGATGTGTCTAAGTTGTACCAAGGTTGTAGTACAGCATTTGGCAGACCTTGTTATCAATTGCGATCTGAGTTGAGCTTGCGATTCTATGAACGACTCATGATGAGAACTTAGGGGCGCTGTGGCAAGAATTAGCCAGCCGATAACGCTGCCAGAATCATCCGCCAACCGCCAAGCACTCGGTAGTTGCTGATTCTCAAGCTGTTGTAAATCTTCAATTTTTATGACTTCTTGCAATCTCAACAGCAGCTTTTTTTCTGCTGTCAGCACTTCTAGAAATAAAGGTGGTGAATTTGGGGATGGAGAACCAGAAACATAGCAAACTGTGGCAACAGTTTCTTGTGGTTGACACATAGCGATGCCTACGGCACATTCTGTAAGTGCCAGATTACTGCTGTGAATAGCACTGTTAATCTCGTTAACCACGGTTTGGAAAATTTCCGCTTGTGCTGCTTCTGGCTGTGGGACAGTGTTACAAGCAGAAAGCAAGCAATCATTAAGGCGACTTTGCAACTGGTTTAAGCTGCTCTCCAGCCACAGCTGCGCGCGAAGTTGCTCAATTGTTGTCAAAAGTTTTGGCGTTGCATCTATCAGTGATTTCTGGTCTGGTAAGCTTGAATACTGCTGCATGGTCAACTAGACCGCTGAACAAGTTTAGCTACGCATAAAAATCCCAACAGGATTTTATGTATATTAACGGACAATTCTTTTTTATTTATAAACGATAACTTATGTTGTTATAAACCATAACTTATGATGTCGAGTTTAGCAGCTAGTCCAAAAAAAAATTATTGTATGAACCTAACCTAAAATTTTTTCAACGCAACTGAAAACTTATGGATGCACAATTCGCCCAACTAATCGTGAATGGGATTGCGGTGGGGAGCATTATTGCTCTAGCCGCAGTCGGACTGACTCTTACTTATGGAATTTTACGGCTATCAAACTTTGCTCATGGTGACTTTCTCACTTTAGGAGCCTATCTAACTTGGCTGATAAACACCATTGGAGTCAATATTTGGCTGTCGATGATCCTAGCGGCGGCGGGAACGGTAGCAGCAATGCTGTTATCGGAAAAGTTACTGTGGTCAAAGATGCGCTCTATCCGTGCTACTTCTACTACGCTGATTATTATTTCTATCGGACTTGCCTTATTCATTCGCAATGGGATTATTTTTATCTGGGGTGGCAGGAACCAAAATTATAATTTACCTGTTACTCCGGCTTTAGATATTTTGGGTTTAAAGATACCGCAAAATCAATTATTGGTATTAGGGTTGGCGGTGCTAGCAATTTTGGCGCTGCATTATCTGCTGCAAAATACCAAAATTGGTAAGGCGATGCGAGCAGTTGCCGACGATCTGGACTTAGCTAGAGTTTCAGGTATCAATGTTGACCGAGTTATTTTTTGGACTTGGGTAATTGCTGGCACGATTACGTCATTGGGCGGCAGTATGTATGGGTTAATTACAGCTGTGCGTCCGAACATGGGTTGGTTCTTAATATTACCATTATTTGCCTCAGTAATACTTGGTGGAATTGGCAATCCCTACGGTGCGATCGCAGCAGCTTTTATCATTGGTATCGTCCAGGAAATCAGCACTCCTTGGCTGGGTTCACAATACAAACAAGGTGTAGCACTGTTAATCATGATTTTGGTGCTGCTCATTCGCCCCAAAGGTTTATTCAAAGGAACGATTTGAGCAGCACCACTCCACTTCTAATTATTCAATAATGTGGAAATACCAGGCTGCTACCAGGAAATTGATAGCTAACAAGAATATTGCCCAGCCTGTGCGATAGGCGTAGGGAGGTTTAGCTCCACTGTCGGCAACTGGTAAATCTGTAGGATTCTTCGTTGTTTTAGAGGTCATAATCCGATTCTCCTAATGTCATGACTTTTAAAGAAATACCAAACTGGTGTACCAAATACTCAAATTCTTTAAGAATATTTGTGTGAAGTTGGGAATTGGGCATTGGGAATTGGGAATTGGGCATTGGGCATTGGGCATTGGGCATGGAGAAGAGACAAGGAAGAGGGGGGAGACAAAGGAGAAACTTGTCCCCCTGCCCCTCTGCCCCCCTGCTCCCCCCACTCCCTACTCCCCAATCCCTACTCCCTCCTCTCCAGCATGGTAAGAACTGCGAACCAGAGGCCCAGAACGAACATGGTTGAATCCCATTTCCCATGCTAATCTGCCAAGCCGATCGAATTCCTCTGGAGTCCAATATTTTTGGACTGGCAAATGTTCTAAAGAAGGACGCATATACTGCCCGATAGTCAAGCGATCGCATCCCACAGCCCTTAAATCAGCCATTGCTTCAATAACTTCATCAACTGTTTCTCCGTGTCCCAGCATCAAACCTGATTTGGTGGGAATTGTCGAATCGATTTCTTTAACCGTAGCCAGCACCAAGAGGGAGCGATCGTACTTGGCTCCCCGGCGCACTGGCCCAGTTAACCGCCGCACTGTCTCAATATTGTGATTGAAACAAGCTGGTTTGGCTTTGACAATCATCGCTATCCGCTGGCGTTGACCTTCTTCTCCAACACCAGCACCACCCCAAAAATCTGGGGTCAGCACTTCTATTTGAGTCTCTGGATTCAATTGGCGGATAGTCGCGATCGTCTCTACAAAATGCCCTGCACCCTGGTCAGACAAGTCATCACGGGCTACAGAAGTCAGCACCACATAACGCAATCCCAAAAGCTGCACCGCCTGGGCAACCTTTTCAGGTTCCTCTAAATCAAGAGGCATTGGTGCATGACCTTTATCTACTTGACAGAAAGCACAAGAGCGCGTGCATGTAGGCCCCATTAGCAAAAAAGTTGCAGTTTTTTGGGCATAGCACTCTCCCCGATTGGGACAGCGCCCCTCTTCGCAAATCGTGTGAATTTGGCGCTGCTTAATAATGCGTTGTACGGTAGAGATTTCACTGGCTTTACCAATCGGGCGACGTAACCAGCTAGGCATTGCCCTAATTTCAGACTTTAGGTCGGCTTGTTGTGACGAAATCATAGACATCCAAGCAAGATGCGGATATAGATGTAGTGGTCTGTTGATTAAATATCACAATGACACAAATTTAAAAGAGCGCAAGCAAAAGTTTTGCAAAACACTTCTAACAATGTCATTTATACCGAAATATACTATCCCCCAATTGCTAGAAATTATGTATATAGTGGGAGGATTCTCAAGGACAATCGGCAAAGCCGCTATTTACACTTATAGTTTCTGTTAGAGCAAACAGTCGTGGCAAGCAACAAGATTTTAGTTATCGATGACACTACAGTTGTCAGGGTAAAAGTACGAGAAATGTTGCCTCCGGGCAATTTTGAGGTACTAGAAGCAAAAGACGGTGTGGAAGGACTAAATTTCATCCTTCAGGAAAAACTCAGCCTGATTATGCTGGATTTTCTGTTACCTAAAATGAGTGGCTGGGAAGTTTTCCAGAAAGTTCAAGCCGATCCAGAGTTAAGGAAAATTCCTTTAGTGATCATGTCTGGTCGCAAGGAAGAGGTGACTGAGAAAATCACAGAACCATTTGAATATTTTGAATTTCTGGGCAAACCTTTCGATCAGAAACAACTAATTGGTGCAATTAAGCTAGCTATGGCCAAGGCAAAACAGCCACGCCCAGAACTAGTCGCAGTAGGAGCAGCGGTTGCTGTCAAAAATGGCACAGTAGCAACCTCTGGTGTCGCCAATGGTACGGTAGTAGCTCCTAGCGTTGCAAACTCTAGCGTCACAGCCCCCAGCATCACAACCCCCAGTACTGGAGGAGTCTCCGAGGCAGAAATTAATGCATTGAATGAGAAAATTGTCAAAATGCAAGCAGAAATTGATGGTTTGAAGAAACAGCTTACTCAGGTTGTGACTTTTATTAAACAAAAAATTAAGTAGTATTTGTGCTCGTTATTATTATCGCAGCCAAAAATACACCATCTATACTGGTGTCCGATTAAAAGCGGATAAAAATAGTTAGTTCAAAAACACTTATGTTGATAAATCATCATTATTTAATGAGGTACAGCTTGACCTAAGCTCGGTAAAGCTGTACTTTATCTTCTCTCTTCGTAAGTTCAAAGAAGGGTTGTGTTGAGATTTCGATATGTACTTCACTTGATGAGAAAACATACAGTTTAAGATTCAGATATTTAGTAATAAAAATATATTACAAGTCACATTTTCTAATACAAATTAAACAAAAAAATCCTCTTTCATGATGAGGATAGTCTTTGCGCGGGAATAATAAGCCATAGAAACAATAATTATGAGCATAGTCCGCAATGTTAGTAGTATTAGATACATTATATTCGTTTCCTGGTTATCGCATTACTGAACAAATCTACTCAGGTAGTAAAACCCTAGTTTATCGAGGTATTAGAGAAGAAGACCAAAAATCAGTCGTTCTCAAATTGATGCGGAATGAATATCCTACCTTTGCGGAAATAGCTCAGTTCCGAAATCAATATATCATCACCAAAAACCTCGATTTTCCTGGCATAGTCAAAACCTATAGCTTAGAAAATTACCGTAACAGCTATGTTTTGGTGATGGAAGACTTTGGTGGCATTTCCCTCCAAAACTGGCAAATAGATGACAAAGTAAAAAAGGAAAACTGGCTTTCCCTGAACGAGTTTTTCCACATTGCGATTAAAATTGCTTCTACCCTGGAAAGACTGCATCGCGATCGCATCATTCACAAAGATATCAAGCCTGCCAACATCCTCATCAACCCTAGCACAAATGAAATCAAACTCATCGACTTTAGTATTGCCACCCTTCTGCCAAGAGAAATTCAATTTCTCACGAATCCCAACATCTTAGAAGGTACTCTGGCTTACATTTCCCCAGAACAAACTGGAAGGATGAACCGAGGTATTGACTACCGCACTGATTTTTATTCCCTCGGTGTCACCTTCTTTCAGCTCCTCACCGGACAGTTACCTTTCACCAGCAAAGATCCGACGGAGTTAGTTTACTCTCACATTGCCAAACAACCGCCAAGAGCCAGTCGGATTAACTCCGATATTCCGCTAATTTTGTCTGACATCATCAGCAAGCTGATGGCAAAAAATGCCGAAGACCGCTATCAGAGTGCTTTGGGGTTAAAGCATGACTTGGAGGTGTGCCAAAGCCAGTGGCAAGAAACAGGAAATATTGCACCCTTTAAACTCGGTGTCAGAGACATCTCTGACCGTTTCGTAATTCCCGAAAAACTCTACGGTCGCCAAAGTGAAGTTGAAACTCTACTTGCTGCTTTTAAGCGTGTGACAGACGGGGCAACAGAAATGATATTAGTTGCAGGTTTCTCTGGCATTGGCAAAACTGCCGTGGTTAATGAAGTCCACAAACCTATTGTGCGGCAGCGTAGTTACTTCATCAAAGGAAAATTTGACCAGTTTCAACGTGACATTCCTTTGTCAGGATTAGTGCAAGCCTTTCGGGACTTAATTGGACAACTGCTCTCAGAAACTGATGCTCAAATTCAACAATGGAAATCCAAAATTCTGCGGGAATTAGGTACACAAACACAGGTGATTATTGATGTCATTCCTGAACTCGAACAGATTATTGGTAAACAACCTCAGGTTACAGAACTCTCTGGCAGCGCTGCCAAAAATCGTTTCAATTTATTGTTTCAAAAATTCATCCAAATCTTTACAACTAAAGAACATCCCCTAGTTATCTTTCTCGATGACTTGCAATGGGCAGATACAGCTTCTTTGAAATTAATTCAGTTATTAATGTGTGAAAGTATGTTGTCTTCTATTTCAGAAGAGACAGAACAGATGCGTGAAACAAAAGGGGGTTTCTTATTAGTTGGTTCCTATCGAGATAATGAAATTTCCAAGGCACATCCGCTTTCTTTGACATTACAGGAGATTCAAAAAGCAGGAGTAATCATTAATACAATTACTTTAGCACCTTTAAATCAAGGCGATTTAAATCATCTAATTGCTGAGACACTTCATTGTCCAGAATTGGTTGCTGTTCCTCTCACCCAGATGGTGTTTGCTAAAACTAAAGGCAACCCCTTCTTTTCTGTTCAATTTCTCAAAACTTTACATGATGATGGGCTAATTGTATTAAATTTTGATGCTGGTCATTGGCAGTATGATATTTCAAAAATCAAAGATTTAGCTCTTACAGATGATGTAGTAGAATTTATCGCCCTGCAAATAGAAAAATTGCCAATATATACCCAAAAAGTTTTGAAACTAGCTGCCTGTATTGGAAATCAATTT
Source organism: Nostoc sp. DedQUE07 (assembly GCF_034530975.2). Taxonomy (NCBI): domain Bacteria; kingdom Bacillati; phylum Cyanobacteriota; class Cyanophyceae; order Nostocales; family Nostocaceae; genus Nostoc; species Nostoc sp. DedQUE07. Next base: position 227,154 of record NZ_JAVRCC020000005.1, read on the forward strand.
GACTTAAAAACTCTGGCGATCGTTAATGAAAAATCTGTAGTAGATACAGCATCAGACTTGTGGCAAGCGTTACTTGATGGGCTAATTTTACCACAATCTGAAAATTACAGCATTTTTTCAAAAGATAATACTAATCAAGAATTCATTGTTCATGGAATAGAATCTACACAATGTTCAAATTCTAATTTACAGCTACCCAAGTATAAATTTGTCCATGATAGAGTGCAGCAAGCCGCTTATTCTTTAATTCCTGAAGAACAAAAAAAGCCAATTCACTTAAAAATTGGGCTACTGTTATTGAACAATATTCCTGTTGCAAAACAGGAAGAAAAGATTTTTGAGCTTGTCAATCAGTTTAATATCGCAGTAGAATTCATCTCCCCTCAAGCTAAACGAGATGAACTGGCCCAGATGAATCTAATTGCTGGACGTAAGGCTTTAGCATCAACAGCTTATCCCGCCGCTGTTAAGTATTTAACTATCGGCATCCAATTGCTCGCAAGTGATAGTTGGGAGACTAAATATCAACTAATCCTAGCTTTGTATGAGACAGGAGCAGAGGCTGCGTATCTAGCTGGCGACTTTAGGCAAATGGAGCAATTAGTAGAAGTAGTGTTGGCACGAGCAAAAACACTGCTAGAAAAAGTAAAAGTTTATGAAGTCAAAATTAAAGCTTATGGAGCGCAAAACCAAGCACTAGAATCTGTCAGGACTGCACTAAGTGTTCTAAAATTGTTGGAAGTTGAGTTGCCTGAAAATCCTAGTCAGTCAGATATTCAGCTAGCGATCGCTGAACTAACATTAAATTTAAATGAAAAGCGGATTGAGGATTTAATTGATCTGCCAGAAATGACGGCAGAACAAACATTGGTAGTTATGCGGATTCTATCGAATGCGCTTTTTTTTGCCTATGCAGTTACTCCTGAACTTTTTTTCCTGATTGTTCTTAAACAAATCAACTTATCGCTCAAATATGGCAATGCCCCCTTGTCTGCCTTTGCATACGTTCTTTACGGAACGATCCTCTGTAGTGAAAAGGGAGATATTCAGTCTGGCTATGATTTTGGCAAACTGGCTTTAAGTTTGGTGGCTAAGTACAATGCTAAAGAAGTTGAAGCAAAAGTTATGGAGGTATTTCATGCAGGTATCCGTCATTGGAAGGAGCATCCTAAGGAAACATTAAATACTGTACTAGAAGCTTACTCTCTAGCGATAGAAACAGGAGATTTAGAATTTGCAGCTTTATTTCTTCAGTTTTATTGCTTCTGTTGTTATTCTATTGGTAGAGAACTTACAGGGCTGGAACGCGAGATAGCAAACTACAGCAATGCTTTGAAGCAAATCAAGCAAGAAAGAGCGTTTAACTGGAATTGTATCTATCAACAAAGTGTCTTAAATTTACTGGGGTTTGTAGAAAATCCTTGTCGTTTAATTGGTGCAGCCTATGATGAGGAGAAAATGCTGCCACTGCATTTGGAAGCCAAGGATGGAATCGGACTTTTATATCTATATTTCCATAAACTACATTTATGCTACTTGTTTCAGCAGTTCCCTCAAGCAGCTGAAAATGCCACCCTAGCTGAAAAGTACTTAGATAGTGGTACAGGACAACTAGTTGTTCCTGTTTTCTATTTTTACGATTCTCTGGCCAAACTGGCGGTGTACGCCGATGCACCTGATTCAGAGCAAAAGCGTATTCTCGATCGGGTGCAAGCTAATCAGGAAAAGATGCAATATTGGGCATATCATGCCCCAATGAATAATTGCCATAAATTTTATTTGGTAGAAGCAGAAAGGTATCGAGTTGAAGGGAAATATTTTGAAGCAATGGAAGAATACGACCGTGCTATCTCCCTAGCTGAAGAGCATGACTACAAGAATGAAGTAGCTTTAGCTCAGGAACTTGCAGCTAAATTTTATCTAAAATGGGGCAAGCAGAAAATTGCCCAAACCTACTTAATTGATGCCTATTATGGATACGTTAATTGGGGAGCAAAAGCCAAAGTTGACGATTTAGTAAAACGCTATCCCCAATTACTCACTCCTATATCCCAGCAACAAAAACTGAGTATCCCTGCTAGCGAGGAAAGCGCTTCTTTCAATAGCATATCTATATCATCTTTATCTACTCTAAGTAATCAACAAACTGTTATTGGCTCGAAGACAAGTATTTCTGATTCTCTGGATTTAGCCGCATTCATTAAAGCATCTCACGCACTCTCTGGAGAAATCGAGCTTGAGCGACTACTTTCTACTTTAATGGAAGTTGTTATGGAGAATGCAGGAGCTTCTAAATGCGCTTTAATTTTGAGTGAAGGTGATAACTTAGCATTAACTGTCACAGCAGTTTGTTCAAGTTCAAATTTTGAGCATACCTATACTGAGTTTCCATCAACTTGCCTTGAATCAAGCTACGATGTTCCCATTACTTTGATTAACTATGTTAAACGCTCTAGAGAAATCTTGGTTATTGATGATCCAATAGCTGTTTCTTTTCTAGCAAGTGATAGTTATATCACTAGTGAAGAACCTAAGAGCTTATTGTCTATACCTCTTCTAAATCAAGGTAAATTAATTGGGATTCTTTACCTAGAAAATCGTCTGACAACAGGAGCATTTACACGCGATCGCATAGAAGTTCTCAAACTTCTCACCACTCAAGCAGCAATATCCTTAGAGAATGCTATTCTTTATAAAAACTTGGCACAAGCTAAAGAAAGCTTGGAGGAATACAACCATACCCTAGAGGGAAAGGTTCAGGAAAGAACCCAAGAACTCAATGACAAAAATCAATGTTTACAACAAACTTTACAAGAATTGCAAAGTACCCAAATCCAATTAATTCAAAGTGAAAAAATGTCTTCTTTGGGACAAATGGTGGCGGGAATTGCTCATGAAATAAATAACCCGATTAACTTTATTCATGGCAATATCAATCATGCTAGCGAGTATGTCCAAGAGTTGCTGGATTTGATAGTTATTTATCAGCAAGAATATCCCCATCCATCCCCTCTAATTGAAGAGAAATCTGAGGATATTGACATAGATTTTTTATCAGAAGACCTTCTCAAGATTCTAGATTCCATGAAAGTAGGGAGTTCGCGTATCCGAAATATTGTTTTGGGCTTACGTAACTTTTCTCGCTTAGATGAAGCTGAAATGAAACCTGTAGATGTTCATGAGGGAATAGACAACACCTTAATGATTTTGCAGCACCGACTGAAACCAAATAGCAATTTACTAGAAATTGAAGTCATCAAAAAATATGGACAATTACCGGAAGTTATTTGTTACCCTGGCCAACTAAATCAGGTATTTATGAATATTCTGAGTAATGCAATTGATGCTTTAGAAGAGTTATTTATCATAGCTCATCCATCATTAATAAACGAGCGAGAAGAATTAACAAATGATATAGATACGTCACCGACTTCTCATCGTGTACGACAAATTCACATTTTTACTGAACTAACAAATTCTAATACGGCAATAATTCGGATTACTGATAACGGTTCTGGCATGACAAAAGCCGTGCAGCAGAAAATATTTGACCCATTTTTTACCACCAAGTCAGTAGGAAGTGGTACGGGTTTAGGGTTGTCAATTAGCTACCAGATTGTCGTGGACAAACACAAAGGTAGTTTAACCTGTAATTCTACACCGGGAAAAGGGACTGAGTTTACTATTGAGATACCAATGCAACAGTTAGAGGGTTAGATGAGTAATTGATCGAGTCCAAATCTAAGAGTACTAAAAACGCAGTTTTTGTGAAAAGCTGCGTTTATAATATTTATTAAAATCGCTCTGACAGATTATTAAAAGACCGATGTGGATGTAGTTGTCATATTCACTCGAGGCTCTTCACGCATATGTCGTCCTGTAACTACCATCTTCACCCCATTAGCAGGCGCAAGTGCAAAACCTCGACGTTGAGGATGCTCTGGCCGCTTACCAGCTAGAGCAAGTTGATAGCCTGACAGTACTTTTGCTAATACTAGCTTCATTTCAAACATAGCCAAAGCTTCACCTATACAGCGACGAACTCCACCACCAAAGGGCAAAAATTCATAAGTAGAAAATTCGTGTTCTAAAAAGCGTTCTGGTTTAAATTGCTGATGCTGCGGATATAAATCCTCACGCTGATGAGTCAGGTAAATACTGGGAACCAGTAATGTTCCAGAAGCTAAAGGATGTCCTAGTAGTTCACAGGGTTCTTGGACTATCCTGGGGAACGCGAACATTGCGATCGGGTGAATTCGCAATGTTTCATTACAAACAGCTGTGAGATAAGGTAGTTGGAAAATGCTCATGGGATCTGGGGAATCACCGAGGGAATTAAGTTCTTGAAGCAATTTATCTCGGACTTTCGGTAAATGATGAATCCAATACAATCCCCAAGCCATTGCTGTTGCCACTGTTTCATGTCCTGCTACCATCAGTGTCATCAAATCATCACGCAACTCTTGATCTGTCATCGGATTACCCGCTTCATCCCGCGCTAACATCAGCAAGGATAAAATATCGATGCGATCTGGATTAGGTTCTTCCCGGCGTTGGGCAATTTCAGCGTAAAGCAATTCATAAATTTGTTGCCGTTGACGCAGAAACCATCCCCAAGGACTCCAAGCTCCTAAATCTTGTTGCAGGAAGGGGAAAAAAAGGAAGCTAGAAGTAAAGGGTGAGCTAAAGAGATCCAAAAGCAACGCCATTAAGCGCTTGATTTTGTCGTAACGTCCTCCCTTATGCAAGCCAAAAATAGCTTGTAAAATAATTTGCAGAGAAATTTCCTGCATTGCAGTACGAGCTAAGAAGGGCTGATTTAGTGGTAACTGGCTAAAGACTTGTTCGGTGAGATTAGAAATCAAAGAGCCGTAGGCTCGCATTCTGTCGCCATGAAAGGAAGGCATTGTGAGTTTTCGCCGCCGTTTATGGTGTTCACCGTTCAGCATGAGGAGTGAATATTCCCCGGCTAAGGGTTCAAATATTTTGTTCCCTCTGCCAACGAATAAAAACTTCTTCCGATCGTTTGTGAAAATTTCCTTAATTGCTTGAGGATGGTTCACAAAAACCACAGTCTCCCCAAAACCAATTACCTCAGCAGTAAAAATGTCAGGATATTGCTGAGCTGCATTTTCCATAAAACTAACGGGGTCTGCAACCCACTGGATTTTCTGGAGCAAAGGGGGAGTTTTTAGTGGATTAGGTAGTTGCATTTGATTTTTCATACTGAAATTGCGTTATTTTTGTATTGTTAGTTATGGGGTAATATTGATTAACTTTGAAGCAGTAAAATTCTAGATGCTCCCAACACCTTTAAAAAAATCGTTGGGAGCATCGTGAAAAATATTCTCTGAGATAGTATATTTTTACTTATGATGGTAGTAAAACTTTCATGTTTGAAAGTACTTGCATATTGCTTTGAGATTTATCTAGCTCTAAAGTTTCTACTAACTCCAGTCTTTCTATAGTTTGATAGCGATCGGAATTAAAATACCAATCTAGATTGCCCCGTATCCAGGCATACATTCCTGAAATATACTTTGTAAGTTCAGCATCTACTTCTTCTCCAAAAGATGGCAGACATGCTTCTAGTTCGATCAGTTCTCGTACTTCTCGGTCGTGGATATCGACTGCACGCTTAATCGCTATTTCTAGAGGTAGTTGCTGTTGATAGTACAATACTAATACTAAATTGTGAACATCACCACTTGCCATTTCTCTAGAATACGAGAAGATATCATTACACCAGGCAAGAATATTAATTGTCTTCTCCTTGAGTTTTTTGAAAATCTTGTGCTGTCGTAAAATATCAGGAATCAGCAATTGATCGCAAAATTCAATCAATACTACGGTAAGATCCCCCGCCGAACTTAAGTTTCGTATTCTGATATAAGTATCAATATCCGGTATTATTTCCTGTGCGCGGTTACTTGCTTCCTGTACACATCCAGCGAAGTATTCCTCAAAGCTAAAAACAAAGTGATCGAACCATTTTATGCTCCCTATTTGGAGCATCCGTTGTCGTAGGTCACTTAAAGCATAGCTAAGGTGTATATCCTTGCTTGTAAGTTCTGCTCCATTTAGTACTTCAATAAATCTTTGGTGAAAAAGCTTAAGTGCTTCAGGTTGTTGGCCTAAATCTGACATATCACATTGGTCATCCCAAATAAACAGCCAACTGAACAAGTCACTGGCAATCTTTATTTTTTCTAGATTGCAGTAAGGATAAGCACCTGCTACGAGCTTGAAAAAATTTGACTTGGTGAAACGTCGATAAACTGATTCATTTGCCAGTAGGTTAAAGCGAGTTACCCATTCAAGAGCATACTCTTCTAAAACATCAATATGCTTATTGATATGGGATGAAAATGGACAGTATAAATCGGAGGAAAGTAATTCCTTCATAGAAATATATTAGTTAGAAGTAACTAACATAAAGTACAGGATAATAAAATCAATAGACTCATAGAGAGCCTATAAAAACTTTTGAAAATAACTCACTGTAACACCATATATATACAGTGTGTAGATCGTATTTACGTCACCGTACTGTTAGTAGTGTGTAAATCTACATGAGTATTTTTAAAGTTAAACAATATTGTTCTATGTTTAAAAAAAAAATAACCGTAAATATACCGTAATTGTCTAAAATAATATTTTTTTATAAAAAAAATTACATCTAGGAATACTCATGATAAACACTGTTGACTAAATGAAAAAATTAACTTATGGCATCAACAATATTTTTCTTGATAGCGCTACTCTTATAAAAAGACAAGGGTATAAATAACTAATTTCAGAGCGATCGCCTTTATAAAAAAGGATTTTAAACTTTGGCGTATCGATGTCCATTAGCGATCGCCCCAACGCAAAGCTATAGGCAATTTAGCGTGAAAATGTTGCTGTTATCAGAGTTTTTGGGAACTATAGGGTTGTCAGACGATAAATTGGCAGCCTGTCTACCAAGAAAATAGAGGGGAATTAGCTGCGATCGCAGAGCAAATAAGAAGAAATAAAATTAATTTAAATATATGAATGAAAAACCAGATATGAAAATGCTTTACACCCCAGAAGATAGTTTAATTTTAGTGGTAGATGATACTACCACTAATTTAGAAATTGTCTTTAACATATTAAGTAATGCAGGCTTTAAAGTTCTCACAGAAAATGATGGAGAAAAAGCGCTGAAGCAGGTTGAGTTCCAACTTCCTGATTTAATTTTATTAGATGTGATGATGCCAGGAATAGATGGATTTGAAACTTGCAAAAGACTAAAAGAAAATTCAGCTACTTGTGATATACCCGTAATTTTTATGACAGCTAATTCTGATACTCATAGTAAAGTAAAGGGTCTAAATATAGGGGCAGTTGATTATATCACAAAACCCTTTCATGAAGAAGAATTATTAGCTAGAATAAAAACCCATCTTCAATTACGAAATCTCACAAAAACTTTAGAAAAACGAGTTTTAGAAAGGACATCAGCATTATCTAGGGCATTAAAAGACCTACAAGAGTCTCAACTTCAGCTTGTACAGACGGAAAAAATGTCTGCTCTTGGTCAATTAGTAGCAGGAGTTGCTCATGAAATTAATAATCCAGTTGGTTTTATTCATGGCAATCTTGGACACGCTTCAGTATATTTCCAAAACATGATTAATATTATTGATCTTTATCAGGAGCACTATCCTAATCCAGTTCCAGAAATTCAAGAGGAAATTGCAGCTATAGATTTGAAGTATATACTTGCCGATCTACCTAATTTAATTTCCTCAATGAAAGAGGGAATTCAGCGCATTCGCAACATTAGTACCAGCTTGAGAACCTTTTCTCGAGCAGATAGCGATCGCAAAGTGTATTGCAACATTCATGATGGTATAGACAGTACAATTATGATTCTCAAACACCGTTTAAAAGCATCCGAAGATCGACCCGATATTCAAGTAATTAGAGATTACGATATATTGCCAGAATTAGAATGTTTTATCGGACAACTCAATCAAGTATTTATGAATTTATTAGCTAATGCTATTGATGCTTTAGAGGAGTCTAATATAGGACTTACCTATATGGAAATTGATGCAAATCCTAATCAAATTTTGATTCAAACCACTCTCACTGAAGATAAAAATTATATCTCGATTAGGATTAAAGATAATGGCGTGGGAATGTCGGCTTATGTCCAACAAAAAATCTTTGACTATTTATTCACCACCAAGCCTGTGGGTCAAGGCACAGGATTAGGCTTATCAATTGCTCGTCAGATTGTTGTCGAAAAACATGGAGGAACTCTAGAGGTAAATTCATCAATAGGGCAAGGTTCAGAATTTATCATTAAACTTCCTATTTAATAATTATAGTAAGCTACATTTATTAACATAATAAATAAATTTATGTTCGAGGCAGTAGTAGACCACAGTAACGATCCAGATTCTCTTGCAGCAGTTGAAGAAATTCTTCAGCAATGTGCCAGTTCTATTGCAAAAGATATACCAAAAGCTGGGATTATTTTTGCTGGCTAACCTTTTAAGACTCGATCTAATTCCCCACTCTTGAAGGAGGGTTAGAAAAAATAATGGGGACTTAACCTAGAAGAGACTATGCAAAACCGTAAACTGTCACAACGATAAGGCTCATAATTTCTTATCGACATTTTTTCATTAGAACCAAAAGCAAACATTAAATTCTCAAAATAAAAAGATTAAGTAGTTACTTTAGAGAAATTTTGGGGAACTCTATAAGTGTACTTCCAAGATTGTATTCTCAAAATTTATGATCGATGTACCCAAGGACTCAATAGCTACGCTTAATCTTTCTTTAGAACGCGACATATTTTTACGTACACTAATCAGAGAATTATCTGGTACTTTGCAGGATGTAGTGGGTTTAAAAGAAGCTTCGGGATTTATTAGCGTTGTTGGTGAAAGGATGGGAAGGCAGATTAACCAAGATTATAAATCTGCCCTGGAGATATCTAACCTTTCTCGTAGGCAGGTAGCTGATGTCTTGATTGATTTAAAAAAACGAATCCAGGGCGATTTTTATGTCATTGAGCAGAATGATGAAAAAATTGTCTTTGGCAACCGCGTTTGCCCATTTGGCGATAAAGTAATTAATCGCCCTGCCATGTGCATGATGACTTCAAACGTTTTTGGAACGATCGCAGCTAATAATCTAGGATATGCAAAAGTAGAATTGCAAGAGACAATAGCAGAAGGTAATTCTGGATGTAAAGTTATTGTTTACTTAAAACTTACAGAAGAGGCAGAAGATGCAGAAGGTCGAGAATACTTTAGGGGACTAGAATCTGTGTAAATCCTTCACTATCGAACAAAATAACTCCAGGATTAAGCTTAGTGCAGATATGTAAAGTAGAGTCAAACCGTGAAAGTAGAAGCCCCATGACTCCTGAACAATTTCTTGAATTTGCCAGAGTTTTACCAGAACCTTTACTTCTGGTAAGTGGAGAGGGTCAGCTGTTAGCTACCAATCAACCATTAGCAGATATGTTGGGGTTACGCCGTCAAGAATTGCAGGGAAAAATACTTTTTGAAATTGTAACTGAGCCTGCTAACGATATTGTAAAGTATCTGCAAGCTTGTTCAAGTAGCAGGGCAATGGTGATTGGCTCTTTGACTTTACGAAAGAATGATGGACAAACGTTAATATGTCGTAGCCAAGGAGCCGTTATTCAACCTTGGTCTCCTGAATCTTCAGCTTTAATTCTCTTACGCTTGGAAAATAGAACTCTGACCAGTAGTAATTTCGTTCTGTTGAACGAAAAAATTGATGAATTAGCCAAAGAAATTCAGAGACGAAAACAAGCAGAAGAAGCGCTCAAGAAAGCGAATCAAGAGCTAGAAATTCGGGTTGAGGAACGTACAACTGCTTTACAAGACACACTAAATGAGCTAAAGCTTACCCAAACTCAGCTTATCCAAGCTGAGAAAATGTCTAGTTTAGGCCAGATGGTCGCTGGTATTGCTCATGAAATTAATAACCCCGTGAGTTTTATTTATGGGAACCTTCATCACGCTCATAAATACACTCAGGATTTACTGAAATTAATCGAAGCTTATCAACAAGCTTTTCCAAATACTCTTCCAGAAATCCAACAGCAAGTAGAAGAAATAGACTTAGATTTTTTGATTCAAGATATAACCAAACTCTTCCAATCCATGAAAGTGGGAGCAGAACGCATTCAGGAAATTGTTAAATCACTACGTAATTTTTCCAGGCTGGATGAAGCAGAACTTAAGCAAGTCAATATTCATGAAGGAATTGATAGTACTTTGATGATTTTGGAGCATCGCCTGCAAGCTAGGCATGAGTACCCAGAAATCAAAGTCATCAAAAAATATAGTCAGCTACCAAATGTAACTTGCTATCCTGGTCAACTCAATCAAGTGTTCATGAATATTCTTGCTAATGCAATCGATGCACTGGAAGCATCAGCGCTCAACAGTCAGTATTCAGAAATAAATACACAAAAAACTGAAAGTCCAAAACTGATAAATTATAATCCCCAAATTCAAATTAAAACTGAGCTAATCGATGAAAAATGGATAGAAGTTAGTATTGCTGATAATGGTTTGGGGATAAATGAACAAGTTCGCTCAAAGCTATTCGATCCGTTTTTTACCACTAAAACTGTGGGTAAAGGTACTGGACTAGGGCTATATATAAGCTATCAAATTATAGTTGAAAAACATAACGGGCAACTTAACTGTTTTTCTGTTCCAGGAAAAGGTGCAGAATTTGTAATTAAAATACCTATTCAATCAGCCTTATAAAATTTCAGTTAAAAGATATAACAACGCCTGTCTGCTCATTAGCAAACAGGCGTGTTTTTGATTACAAAATATGGTTGAGACTCAGTTATATTTTGGCAGTAGAATCAACAGAGGATTCAGACTGACTAACCGAATCTAACTTTGGTAAAAGCAGTGGATTTTCTGCTTTTACATTAGTGTTGATTGTTGCTTGCAAAAATGGGGTATGGGAAATGGAGTTGTTAGCCAATGTAAACAGTGGATTTGACAAAATCCCTGCTATAGAAGTGGCAATAAATGTTACCACCAACCCGACCTGCAAAGGTCTTAGCCCAGGTAAATCCCAACGCACTTGGGGATAATTCTTCACCGCGTCGGACATTTCATGGGGTTCTTTTACTACCATCATCTTAACTACGCGAATGTAGTAGTAGATGGAGACGACGGTGGTAACTAAGCCCAGCAAGACTAACCAATAAAGTCCTGCTTGCCAACCAGCCCAAAATAAGTAAATCTTGCCGAAAAACCCAGCTAATGGTGGAATACCACCCAAGGAAAGCAGGGAGATACTCAACGCTAGTGTCAAGAGTGGGTCTTTTTGATATAAGCCAGAGTATTCGGCAATCTGGTCGGTTCCTGTCCGCAGTGAGAACAAGATGATGCAGGTAAAGCCGCACAGGTTCATGAACAGGTAAACCAGTAAGTAGAATATCATACTGGCGTATCCTGCCTGAGTACCAGCAATCAAGCCAATCATCACAAATCCAGCTTGGGCAATGGATGAATAAGCTAGCATCCGTTTCATGCTGGTTTGGGCTAGCGCGACTACGTTACCCAAAATCATGCTGAGAACAGCAAGAGCTGTGAAGACAAACCTCCACTCGTCAGCAACAAGGGGGAAGGCTGTTGTCAGCAAGCGGATGGCTAGGGCAAAACCAGCTGCTTTGGAACCGACAGATAAAAAGGCGATGACTGGGGTGGGAGCGCCTTCGTAAACGTCTGGTGTCCACTGGTGGAAGGGTGCAGCGGAGATTTTGAAGCCAATACCCGCGATCGCAAATACCAGGGCAATCACTAAACCTAAAGATTGTCCCACTTTTGCTGTGGCAATGCCATTAGCGATCGCACTAAGTTCGGTTTGTCCTCCAGATAGTCCATACAGCAGGGATACACCGTACAAAAATATTGCTGTACTGGAAGCTCCAATTAACAAGTATTTCAGCGCCGCTTCGTTGGAGCGGGGGTCACGCTTGGTATAACCTGTCAACAAGTAAGAGGAGATACTCAGGGTTTCTAGGGAGATGAAAATCATCACCAACTCACTAGCCCCGGATAAAAACATCCCTCCCAAAGTAGCACTCAGCAAAATAGCGAGAAATTCTGCTAAAGAGGTGCCACTCTGCTCAACGTAGCGAATTGACATCAGTATAGTCACAATCGCAGACAAGGCAATAATACCGCGAAAGACGATACTCAAGTCATCACCATTAAAGCCATCGGTAAAACCGATAGGATTGGGAGAGTCCCATTGAAAATATAGGGCGACAATCGAAGCAAATAAACCTGCGATCGCTAGATATCCAATCCAGCGCGCGGATGTACGCCCCAAAATCAAATCAACAATCAAAACCCCCAAGAGGGTGAGAATAACAATCCCCTCTGGTAAAATCGTTCCAGCGTTTAGTTGGGATGCAATATTAGCAAAATCCATGAGATGTATAGGTTTTGGCGATTAGACATTAAGGCTAACTCTGTTCACTCTAGCAAGTTTTCTAATCCCCGGACTAGCTCTTTTAACAAGAGCTTAACAGCTTGGATGCAGATGGCGATTGCACCAACCTTACTACTTTACCAGCAGCTTTCTCAGTATCCAGGGATTCACTTAACAACTTTCCTACTCCGTTTTTCAGGCGTGACTTTTAGCAAATATCATCAATAATTATGCTGCAACCAGTGCAATAGTTACGTACAAAAAGCTTATAAAATAAATAAGGGCACAGCATTGCTGTGCCCGATAATATTTATAACTCCTAAGTTTATTAAAAACCGACCGATGGCAGCTTGCCTTGTAACGACTGAAATTTAGACTGAACACAGTTGGCACAATTGCAACCAACTGGATCAATTATCGGATTAGATGTTTGAATCAAATTTGGTGTTGCCAGATCGGGAATTTGTTGTGTAGATACTACCGTCATAATTTGGGTAGCGTATGTAGATTTTAGGCTAGATGCGTTTGCTGGATTGACTACCAGCAGCATGGATACCATAAATGCGGGACAGGCAAGTAAAATCAGTTTGACAATTTTCATAATTCACACAAAGATAGCTTTGCTGATACAGCATAGCTAATAAATTGCCCAGCTTCAATTTTAATTACCAAGTATTGTTTAACTACGCCCGAATCCTTGACCCCGCAAAACCTTTGACCAAACAAGTAATTCGCCCTGTTCACCGCCAGCCGCCAGTAACTTGCCTTGAGAATGCCAAGCTAGGGTGGAAAATCCTGCTGAGACACCTGTGATAATTTGGGATACTTCCTTGGCTTGGTTCCACAAACATAACCAGCCGTCAGCAGCAGCAGAAGCAAGCAGGAAGCTTTTGGGTGCAAAGGCGATCGCATTGATCACACCCACATGATTTGTTAATACTCGCGCTTCCCAACCTAAAGAATCATCCTCTAACTTTTCCCAGACTACAATACCTTCAACGCTAGAAGATGCCAGTATTGGCGCACCCAGTTTTGTGGTAGCTTCTGACCATGCCAATTGGCGAATTTTACCAGGGAAGCCACGCATCACCCAAGGATCGGGGTTGTTCCATTCTAAAACGGTGACACTACGATCCATGTTGCCAGAAGCGAGGAATTTACCATCGGGCGACCAAGCCATAGCTAAACTGACAGTAGTCATATCTAAGCTGTATGGTTCCTCATCCCAGTTTTGACTATGCCAAATCTTCACTCCTTTATAACCACTAATAGCTAAGTATTGTCCGTCAATGCGCCAATCTATACCCAATACTGAAGAGTTGTCGAAATTCAGCGTCACGACAATTTCACGAGTATCTGCATCCCAAACTTGGACGTAACGCCCCAAACTAAAAGCCAGTTGGTTACTGGTGTAATTCCAAGCTAGCTTGTCAACCCATGCAGGGGCATTTTCCAAGGTGGCGATTAATTCAGTGTCACGCCAAATTTTCACCTGTCCATCTTGTCCGCCAACGGCTAAGAATTTTCCATCTGGGGAAAAGGCGAGACAGTCTACTGATTTACCGTTACCAGTTTGTAAGGTTGTGAGTTCGCCATCATTCCACAGAACTACTTCACCGGCGGCGGAAGTTGCTGCTAAAGTTTTACCTTGTGGCGACCAAGCGATCGCAGTTACATAATCTGAAAGTGTCCCGGAATAATGTTGTTCAAATTCCTTAGATTTGCTGGTTGTGGAGTTCATAATTTTCTACAAGAGTGAGGAGTTAGAAGTTAGAAGTTAGGAATTTTTAACTCATCACTCATAACTCCTAACTCCTAACTTTTTATTTACGCTAGACAAGCGAGAAAATCTTGTTTGAGTTGGGCTGCATCAAGGTTCCGACCAATAAAAACTAGTTCGTTTTTAGGAGTTTCGCTGGGTTTCCAGGGGCGATCGGGTTTGCCATCAAATATCATGTGTACTCCTTGGAATACAAATCGATTATCTTCTCCAGCAATATTTAAAATGCCTTTCATCCGAAAAATATCGGGGCCTTGAGTACGCAGTAGCTCCGAAAGCCAAGCGTTTAATTTTTCTCCATCAACTGCACCTGCTTCTACTAAAGCTACAGAATAGACAGTTTCATCGTGTACGTGGGCATCTTCGCCTAAGAAATCTGGATCGATTTCTAATGCACGTTCTAAATCAAAGGCTTTTACACCTAATAAAGCATCCATTCCTAGTTCAGAATTTTGGGTACGGTAGATTTTTGCGATCGCATTCATCGCCCGAATCCGTTTTTCTAATTCATTCAACTCTTCTGGCGCTACTAAATCTGTTTTATTAAGTAAAATTACATCGGCAAAAGCAATCTGTTCTTGGGCTTCGTCTGCATCCCAGTGCTGCCAAATGTGCTTGGCATCTACGACTGTCACCACTGCATCGAGGGACAGTTGACTTTGCAAATCTTCATCAACAAAAAATGTCTGGATCACTGGTGCAGGATCGGCTAATCCAGTTGTTTCAATTACTAAATGATCGAATTTATCGCGCCGCTTCATCAAATTGCCAATGATGCGAATTAAATCGCCGCGTACTGTACAACAGATACAGCCATTGTTCATTTCAAATATTTCTTCATCTGCATCGATAATCAATTGATTATCAATACCCACTTCCCCAAATTCATTAACAATCACAGCAACTTTTTTGCCATGTTCGTAGGTGAGGATGTGATTGAGTAGAGTCGTTTTACCTGCTCCCAAATAGCCTGTAAGAACAGTAACGGGAACTGAATTGTTGATTACGTCAGCCACCATACTCTAAATTCCTCTTGTCTCACCTTGTGGATAATCATTATCGCCCATGATAAATCTTTTTATATTTTTGTGCGAACTTGCTGTTATTTTGGGTTTCAGCAAAATAATCACATAATTTAATCAAGAAGCACTTTATTTTTGTGCATCTGTAATAAGTAATAAATATTTATAAGTTGGCATAGCTTGGTAGGAATATTGCATCTAAGCTAGTCCACTCTACCGTAAGTTGCAGGTTAGTAGCTTGACAATATGAGGAAATCTATGATAATCATCACATAAAAAACTATACTTTGATGGAGAAGCGTGGTGGTTTCAAAAAACACTAGCTGCTCGAAAAAGCAAGTAACTCAAACAGGTCAAGCATCTGCATTTATTCCAGTCAACTTTTTAGTTAAATTTCAAGTAGCGTTAGAAATTTCATTTTTATGCCTTTGGTTATCTATGTTGCCGATAGGCAACGTCTGGGGACAAGAGAAGGAGCGCACACTGAGTGTTTCAAGTTACCAAGAACCAAACAGGAATTATTGTGGCTCTGAAAGAACAGCTAGAGCTAGGCAAAGAATTGGTTCACAAGCTGTTTCTGATTTAGTTAAAGCGTTACGAAACCGGGATACAAAACTGCGTGCCGATGCTGCTCACCTGTTGGGAAGCATTGATAAAAAAGTAGCTAGTCAGGTAATTTCAAACTTAATTACCACCTCAAAAAACGATCTAGATGCGGAAGTTCGCGTTTGTGCTGTCTCAGCTTTGATTAGCATTGCTGGCAAAGACTTAAATAAATCTACCCCTGAAGTGAAAGCAGTCATCCCCGTTGTGATTGCAGCAGTGAAAGACAGTGATACGGAAGTACGTTTAGCTGCGCTCATGGCCTTTCAATCTATGAGTTTTACTTATTCTAGCGATGACAACTTTAACGTCAAACTCACAAACGAACTGAAAGCGGCAATTCCTGTACTTATGGAAACACTTAAAGATGACAACGAGCAAGTGCGATCGAATGCTATTAGTGCTTTGAGCAATATGGGGCAAGATACAACATCGCTAGTTCCTGTAATTATCCAAGCATTGAAAGACAAAAATGATTTGGTTCGTATAGGTGCTACCTCTGTCTTGGGAAGGGTTGGTATTTGGAAACGCAAGAGTGAAGAAGTAGTAAAAGCCGTGCCTGCACTCATCACAGCTTTGAAACAGGATAAAAATGCACAAGTTCGCTCAAATGTTGCCTATGCTTTGAAAAACATCGGTGAAAAAGCAGCAATCGTAGTCCCCGCACTTATTGAAGCTTTGAAAAATGATTTGGACTTTCAGGTTCGTTCAAGTGCTGCCTCTGCCTTAGAAAGCATGGGGGAAAAAGCAGCAATAGCCGTCCCGGTGATTATTGAAGCTTTGAAGAAACAGGAGCTTAGATATAATGCAGAAGAAGCTTTGGGACGCATCGCTGAAAGCTGGCAAGATAACGCAACTAAACTATCTAATCAAGAAGTGGATCTCGCCATATCCTACTTAGAAACGGCTTTAAATATTGTAGAAAATCCCAAGTCTGAGTATGCAAATTTACCTGGGTTTGCAGAAGGAGAAAAACGTTTGCGTCGCTCTCTTAATTTCCTCAAAAAAGAAAAAGATTCCCGCTTGTTTTCTAAAAGCCGCCCAAGGTAGGGAAGCAGTAGCTTGAACTAATTTTAATCTCGCACCAAGGCGCAAAATGATTCTTTGCGTCTTGGTATGAGGATTGAATTTTATTAGGAGAACAAAAAATCTTGAACTGCTTCTAAAACAACTGCTGGGTATTCTTCATGCAGTCCCAGAGAACCGGGAATAACAATGCTTTTCACTCCTGGTAAGGTTACCAAAGCGTTCATTTCTTCTCGTGATTTGGGGGGGCTGGATTCTCCAATTACTACCATGAGGGGTACAGTTAAAGACTGCACAAGTCTTAGAAAATCCGATTGTGCGCGTACAGCATCAAGATTACCAGTTACAAAGGCAGCAGATGCAAATCGCGCTCCTGGTTGTTGAGTTGTTTCCCATTTCTGCTCAATGAAACTGGGTGTAATTTTAGCCGCGTCAGTAAAAACATGACGGCGGTACATGAAACTTAAAAAGGATGGGGTAGTGTTGAGTTTGTAGAGAACTTGACCAAGTATAGGCGATCGCACCAATTCTCTCACAATGCCAGCTATCTGTTGACTTGCCCCCATTGTTGGTAAAGGGCCACGCCAAGTAGGAGCCAACAATACAATTTTTGAGAAAGCAGCCTGTTTGACAGCTAATTGTAAAACGTATGTAGCAGCATGACCAGCCGCCACCACGGTAATGGGAGTATTAAAAATAGCTTTGACAAAATCTTCCAGAAAGTGCTGATATATTTCCGGTCGATAATTCAAACTAGGGCGAGAAGATTCACCAAATCCAGGCCAGTCTATGGCTACAACTTGAAAATTGGGAGCTAGTAACTTGGCAAGTTCGCCAACTTCCAAACGCGTCGAAACACTGCTGAAAGATGGTAGTAGCAATAACGGTGAACCTTTACCAAGGGTTTCATAAACAACGCGCAATTGCTGATTTTCCCAATTCCAGAGATATTCTTGAACTACTCCACCAAAGCCAGTAGCAGGGGTAGATAATAAATTTGTTGACATAAGACTAAATTTTGGTAGTTGTACCTTATTTGTCATTTGTCTTTTGCTAATGACCAATGACTAATGACAAATGACTAAAATAACCAAGTTTAGCTAGGCAAATCTAACTTACATTCCAATGCTTTTTTTTGCATGGTTTTAAAAATATTGTAAAATCCATTAGCACGGGAAGGTGTCAGGCTAACATTTAAACCTGTTTCTTGAATAAAATCTGGAGTAAGCTGGACAATCTCACTTGGCGTTAATCCATGTAATCCTTCAACCAGAAGCCCGACTAATCCTTTGGTTAATTGGGAGTCGGAATCGCCCTGAAATACAACTTTACCGTCATCCAAAGCTGCTGTGATATAAACTTGAGACACGCAACCAGGAACTTTATTTTCGGGTAATTTGTCAGCTTCTGGGAACTCATTGAGCTTCTGAGCATACCAGATTAGCTGTTCGTAGCGTCGTTTCGGTTCGGAAGCGCGTTGAAAGCGCTGGACAATTTTAGCGAGCGCAGGTGGCAAAGAATCTAGAATTGAGGACATAACAGAAGCTGCAAACGATCGGTATCACCTTGAGTGTAGATTATCTTGAAAGCGATCGCGCCTCTGGTTCTCTTGGCATTATCAAGCTTGCCATTACTGACTCTAATTTATCAAATCCAGCTAATTACTGCGTAGGCGCAGCCCAACCTAGGCATTGCATCCCCATCGTCCAGGTTTTTCAATGCCTCTAATTACAAAAACTTAATTTTATTCTAAATAGAAAACTATATAACTTCGTAGCATATTCTCTGCGTACCTCTGCGCTTACCTTTGCGTCCCTCTGCGTTGAAATTTCAACCCTCAATTCTCCACGATTTGACAATGCGATGCTTACGCACTTACAAAATTAGCTGCAAGTATATTTAACCAAGCAGCTAGATAATTATCAACAATAATTAAAAATTAAAAATCAAAAAAAAATTCTGATTTTTAATTTTTAACTTCTCTCCCTTAACGATTAATTCGTAGTTTGTGCAGCTAACATCTGCTTCAGCTTTTCTAATTCCGAAGCCCAACGCGGATCTGGACGAATAGCGTCTGAATCGGTGGTTGTGGTGCTGGTTTCGCGAGAACCACCGCCACCGCCGCCACGACGAGGCTTCTTAGAGCTTTTCTCACGACGGCTACCTTCTCTGTTGGGGGCAGGAGTTGGCGTACTATTATTAGCAAGAGTAACTGGTTTAGGAGCTTGCTCGTCGCCCTCTTCACCCTTTGTGCGAGGTAATGCCTTCTCTAGCTTAATGGGAGTGTCTTTGAACATCTGACCATTATACTTTTCAATAATTTCGTCAGCTTGTTCGTCATTGTTGACTGTAAGAAAACCAAAACCACGGCATTTGCCAGTTTTGCGGTCTTTAATTAATTTAGTAGTTACAGCATCACCTTCTGCTGCAAAAACGGCTTGCAGATCTTGACGATCTATTTCATCTTTAGGCAAATTACCTATATATAGGCGAACGGACATGAACTATACCTCCAGAGTTGAATGAACATGGCAAGGCAAGAAAACAATCACTTAGCTTTGGCTTTTAAATAGATGCTATTGACCAAGACTGCCATAAACCAATTTTTTTGCTCGAAACTGTCAACTTATACAACAATACAGTTTTTCGTCGGGATCAAGCTTGTTTAATCCAAAGGCTCACACTAATGGTGAGCTAATAACACCTTAATTCTAAGAATTGTAAATTTAATAGCCTATTGCCTGCTAAAGTACACGCTTTCTTCTATGCCCTTTTTCGCAGAATCAAATACCATTCCTTACATTACCACGGTATTTTCTACGTAGCTAGTTTAGCGCCTACATTTTCAGCATTACTATTACTAGATCGTAACATAAAACACATTTTTTTATGCAAGTGAGCATATTTTGAAACAAAAACCAGCCAGTGGCTGGTTAATTTGCTGCTGTGTTGGGAGGATAAAAAGGTATAGAGCGGGGAAAAAGCACCTATATCTACAACTAAGCGGTGATGCTGAGTTATGTCGGTTGCTCTTGTTTGTGTAAATAAATGTAACATTTGTTAAGGAAATCTGCAACTTTTTTTTACATTTCGATTTGTCGTTTGTCTTTTGTCCTTTGTCCTTTGTCCTTTGTTGATAACCAATGACTAATGACCAATGACTAATGACTAATGACCAATGACTAACCAGTTAGAAAGACGTATGCGCCCCAAGCCTGTGCTGCAACAGCTAAAAAAGTAGACCAAATAGGATGAGGGCTATGAATGGTTTTACCACTTTGAGTTTCTAGGGTTTGGATATCGATCCAAGGTGTTGCTCCTCGCCGGAACCAACCTGTGACGATAATTTGCCGCCCGATTAGATCCTGGTGATTGACTGACTGTCCTAGCCAAGAAATGTGGTGCAATTTCACCAAACCTGCGCTGGATTGCAAGATTAAATCTTGCGCTAGGGTGTTACTAGTGCCTTGACGACCTAATAATTTACCCACAAGACGCACGCTGACGCTATCAATAGGTAAGGCAGAAGGGTCAGCTAACAGGTTGGGTAAGCTGTCGTCAGTTTGTACGGTGGCAGGTTTAATATCGGGGAAGAAAGAATTAATCCGCATCACAGTACCGATGCTAAAGCCAATCAGAAGGCAGCCTGTAATGAAAGACCAATCTTCATATATCCACTTTAGATTTAAAAACTTGAGTGTGAATGCTAGTTGCCAGGTTAGCCAGACGAAAGCTGCAAACAGAACCCCTAGAGGAATTCCCAACCAGGGAGCGACTTGTAATAGAAAAGACTGACGCTTAACCTTTGATGGAACGCTATCAAAATGTAGTTCGGTGTCTAGATGCCAGTGACGGGCTATTTGACAGAGGCGTTCGATGCGATCGCCCATTAAAGGATGGCTATTATTAATCGTAAACCATCGGCGATAGGGATTGGCCGTATCCCACTTTAAAAAGGATTCAAAAGATAGATTACTGGCAATAGTGCCCAAAGATAAACTCTGTTGGTAGCTGACTGGTGTTAAAAGATTTAAGCTTTCCAGTTGCCAACTGGTGTGTTCTTGTTTTTGGATATCAGCGGCGATGCCAATGGCAATTTTCAGTAAAGCGCGAATCAGAGCATTGGGATTACCAGTAATTTCAGCAGCGACGCGATCGCTATAATAAAGCCGCAACCGCGACAACCACAATCCAGTTCCAGTTAGCAAACACCAAATTCCATAAATTAGACTTGCCAGAATTGTCACTGGCCAGCGCCAAATTTTTGCTGATATTTTGTCTCCCAACTCCGACACTTGCTGATATAGCTTGTGAGTTGGTAGTGTAACCAACAGCAACAAAGACATTACAGCAAAATCCCAGTGAGCAATATGCCCTAGCTGCGTGGCGTAAATAATGGCGATTTCATCATCTGCCAGCTGCTCTAATAGCCCTTGACTCACAACAATCCTGGCATTACGTGGTAAACTACCATAAGTCAGAATAATTGGTGCAGCCGTTGGTAAAATCCGCAGTTTGGGTAACGGCCAGTGCCGCTGTTGGGAACAACGTTGTAGCACCCGAACAGCTTCGCGGCTATGAGTATTCAATACATCTTTCGGAAATTCTCGCTGACCATACAAGTTCGCCAGTAGCAGATCCAGCAACCAAGGTGATACCCCGATTAAAATCACCAATGCGATCAGCAACAGTTGAGTAGGATCTTGGTATAAAAACTGTATTGGCTCCAGATAAGGTAGTTTGACTAAAGTTTGGTTGATGAATCCCAATGCCAACTTGAGGATTTCTCGTATTACCCAAAACAGGGCGATAAATGTCCCTGCCGATAGTAGCCGCAAGGGAATTAATTTTGGTTTACGTAATGGTTGCCATGCTTTGGCGCGTTGTGCTTGCCGCCAATAAATAACGCCGAATAATTTGGCTTGGGTGCGGGTAACAGAACCCATGAAGCCGCTTAGGGGTGTAGCTGGTGGCGGCGGTGGTGGCGGTGTCGCTAATGTAGCTTTGAGTCTAGCTAGTGGCACCATTGGCGGGATGTCGTCGCTTTTGGTTTCTATGACTCGATCGTTCGGTTTTTCCTCTGATGTAGGAGTTTCCGGGGGAGTAATGGGGGTTGAATCTGCTGGCGTTGAATTCTCAAAGGGAACAAATCCAGTTTCGACTTTTTTTGATTCTCGATCGGATTTTTTACGTTTTGTCAGGTGTTCGAGAGCGCGTGTTGCCCACTCTTGAACTTGCGGATTGTTACTCTCAATGAGATTCTGGGAAATAGCGATCGCTTTGGAAACTTCGCCAGTGCGAGCATAAGCCATCACTAAACCAACCTGAGCTTGTAAGCTAGCAGTCCCATTATGGCTGCTAGCAATAGGTTCTAGTTGAGCGATCGCTGTTTGGTAATTTCCCTGCTTGAGGGCAACTAAACCAGCCTCCAAAGACGGTTTGGCATGTGAAGGCATACAAATTCTGGCACTCCAATCTCTTCTAAATGATCCACGTTTGTGCAAAAGCGCGAACCTCGGATGCCGTGGAAATCAACCGCGCTCAAGTTTTGCTTGTCAACTAATTTTGGATTTTGGATTTTGGATTTTGGATTGAGCCTGACCACAAGGTTACTTGGCTCAAGGATTTTAAATTAAAGATTTTAGATTTGTTCTACCCACTAGGGGCAAGGCATGAACAAAAAAATCTAAAATTTAAAATCTAAAATCTAAAATTCGTAGTGAATTATTCCTCCACTGGTTGTTGACTAGAAAATACTGGAGCGATCGCGCTTAATTTTAACTCTGGATGGTCGCCCAATAACTGTTGACAATTCCATTCATTGCGGAATAGCAACACTGGTCGTCCCATACTGTCTTTAACTGTAGTGGTATTGAATATTCGTCCCACTTTTTCTAATGCTTCCCAACCACCCTCAACCCAACGGGCGACACTGTAGGGCAATAAATCTAATATGGTTTCTACACCATACTCATTTTGTAAACGAAACTGTACTACCTCGAATTGCAACTGACCCACCGCCGCCAAAATTGGATCGCGCTTGGCTTCATCAGTTGAATACATAATTTGCACAGCACCTTCTTCTCGCAATTCCGCAACGCCTTTTTGGAATTGTTTAGATTTCGAGGGGTTGGGATTCCTCAAAGATGCAAACAGTTCCGGCGAGAAATACGGAATCCCCTCATATTCGAGCTTTTGTCCCGTGTAAATTGTATCCCCGATCGCAAAAACACCAGGATTGTTCAAACCGATCACATCGCCAGGATAAGCCACATCAATCGATTCTCGCTCTTGAGCAAAAAGTTTTTGCGGGCGAGATAGACGGATGAGTTTACCAATGCGGGCGTGATTCACCATCATATCTTTTTCAAACTTACCAGTGCAAACCCGGATAAATGCAACGCGATCGCGGTGTTTCGGGTCCATATTCGCTTGCAGTTTAAAGACAAACCCCGAAAATTCTGGGTATGTAGGGGGAACTTCACCAACACTGCTGATATGAGAACCGGGTTTGAGGGCATAGTCGAGGAAATACTTGAGGAATAACTCTACCCCGAAGTTAGTCATGGCGCTACCAAAAAACACAGGCGTCATTTTCCCTTCGTGTATCAACTGCAAATCTAGCTCTGGGCCAACTCCTTCTAACAGTTCCAGATCGTTTTTCAGTTGATAGTACAGATTTTGTTCTAGCTGTTCTTCTATTCTCGGATCGCCTAACTCCACTATTGTATCGCGGGCTTCTCGGCTGCCGTGGGCGCTGCGTTCAAACAGGTGTATTTGTTGCTTGTGTCGGTCAAAAACACCTTTAAAGCGATCGCCCATCCCAATCGGCCAGTTGACTGCATAGGTTTGCAATCCCAATTCTTGCTCAATTTCATCCAACAATTCCAGAGGTTCCCTTCCGGGGCGATCGAGCTTGTTGATAAATGTAAAAATTGGGATACCCCGCAACTTACACACTTCAAACAATTTGCGGGTTTGCGGTTCTAAACCCTTTGCCGCATCAATTAACATCACTGCATTATCGGCAGCAGCGAGGGTGCGATAAGTATCTTCACTGAAATCTTGGTGTCCGGGAGTGTCCAATAAATTGATTTGACAATTCTGGTATTCAAATTGCAACACTGTGGAGGTAATGGAAATACCCCGTTGTTGCTCCATCGCCATCCAGTCAGAGGTAGCCTTACGCTGTGCCCGTCGCGCTTTGACTGCCCCAGCTTCGTGAATTGCACCCCCGTACAGGAGTAGCTTTTCAGTTAGTGTAGTTTTACCAGCATCAGGGTGAGATATAATCGCAAAGTTGCGGCGAAGTTCGACTGCTTGAATAAGTTCAGACTGAAGTTCAGTAGACATAAATGTATTTGTTTGTTAGCTAGCTTAATTTTTTTTGACTCTGGCAAGTCTTTTAATCTTAAGACAACGATGCTCATGATAGGGTCGTAGTATAACCAACAATCTGACTAAATAGGAGAAAGCAATGTACGACACAGACAAGCGAAAGCTTCTATCTGCCTTGTCTCATGGAGCGATTTTTTTCAGCACAACATTGGTATCTGTAGGCATACCTATCGCCATACTGCTTGTATCTGACGATCCTGTTGTTAAAGAAAACGCCAAAGAATCTATCAATTTCCACTTTAATGTCTGGTTTTACGGTGCAATTCTGGGAGCATTGTTTTTTCTATTCGGCTGGTTAGTGTTACCTCTATTATTGTTGGGGCCACTAGCCGGTCTGGGATATCTATTACACTGGGGATTAACAATTTGGGCACTCATCGGAGTTTTCAGCAATCCTGATATACCCTTCCGTTATCCCTATATTTTCCGAGTTTTTTAACAGAAATTTATGGGATTAGGCATAGAGCATTGGTAATTGTCAGTTATTTACTACCAAACACAAAATTTAATTGATTCGTAGCGAATTCTCTGCGTGCCTCTGCGTTTACCTCCGCGTCCCTTTGCGTTTAAATCTCAACCCTCAATTCGCCAGGATTTTTGCCAACAGACAGTCTTACCATTTTAAATTTTTAATTTCTTCATAATGTTGTTTTTTTTCCAGTCCGTCGGATAGGTGCAACCAAGCTGTAGAATACAAAATTGCCCTACAACTTGATTAAGAGTAGGGCAAAGGACAGTTAAGCACTGTTTGTAGTCTGTCTGACGGCAGGAAATTTTTAGCCTGCTTTTGTGACGCTTTGTTTTGTGTCTATTCGCGTTGTTTTTCTTGATAAAATTTTATGTTTCCTACACATCGCCCCCGTCGTCTGCGTACTCATCCTCAACTGCGCCGGATGGTTCGTGAAACTGTTTTAACAACAAGCGATTTAATTTACCCACTATTTGCTGTACCAGGTGAGGGAATCGCTAATGAAGTGAAATCCATGCCCGGAGTCTACCAACTTTCGGTAGATAAAATTATTGAAGAAGCAAAAGAAGTTTACGACTTAGGAATTCCTTCGATTATTTTATTTGGTATTCCGGCTGATAAAGATGTGGATGCCACTGGCGCTTGGCATGATTGCGGTATCGTCCAAAAAGCAGCAACGGCGGTAAAAGCAGCAGTGCCAGATTTGATTGTAATTGCTGATACTTGTTTATGTGAATATACCAGCCACGGTCATTGTGGTTATTTACAAACTGGTGATTTAACAGGGCGAGTTTTAAATGACCCAACTCTGGAATTGTTGAAGAAAACAGCAGTTTCTCAAGCAAAAGCCGGTGCTGATATCATTGCGCCTTCGGGGATGATGGATGGGTTTGTGCAAGCAATTCGTCAGGGTTTGGATGAAGCCGGATTTCAAGATACACCGATTTTGTCTTATGCTGCTAAGTATGCTTCGGGTTACTATGGCCCATTTCGGGATGCAGCAGACTCGACACCACAATTTGGGGACAGAAGAACTTATCAAATGGACCCAGGTAATGGTCGGGAAGCGATTAAAGAAATTGAATTAGATATCGCTGAAGGTGCTGATATGCTCATGGTTAAGCCAGCCTTGGCATACATGGATATTATCTGGCGCGTGAAGGAAGCGAGTAACTTACCAGTTGCGGCTTACAACGTTTCTGGTGAGTATGCGATGGTGAAAGCTGCGGCTCTCAATGGTTGGATTGATGAAGAGCGGGTGGTTATGGAAACTTTAACTGGGTTTAAACGGGCTGGTGCAGATTTGATTTTGACTTATCATGCCAAAGATGCGGCGCGATGGTTAAAGTAGGCTAGACAGTTAAATAATTTATTAATAAATCTCACGCAGAGACGCAAAGGCGCAAAGTTTTTTTTG
Source organism: Nostoc sp. DedQUE07 (assembly GCF_034530975.2). Lineage (NCBI taxonomy): Bacteria > Bacillati > Cyanobacteriota > Cyanophyceae > Nostocales > Nostocaceae > Nostoc > Nostoc sp. DedQUE07. The sequence goes on from NZ_JAVRCC020000005.1 coordinate 253,352, forward strand.
CGTTTTGGTGTCTGGGCGTGAGATTATTGTATTTTGGCTTGAACTAGTGCGAAATTCAAAATTTAATTAATCCGATCGCAGCGACCTAGAAAATCTTGTGGTGTCAAAATTGGAATTCCGTTAAATTCTATCAACACCAATCAATCTAAATCACCAGTAACAATTGCTTCAGAATTTTCTGCAATAGCCTCAGCCAAAACCAAATTATCTTTTGGGTCACGCAATTGAGGAGCATCTACGGAGATAGTTGGACAATCATTTGATAAACTCTTAACTACAGACATCAAATTCTCAACCGTATAACCTCTTTGTTGTAGTCGTAGTTGAAATTTTTCATGTTTTAAAGTTGTTTATAATTCTAATAATAAAAATTCAGAAGCAAATATATTAATTTGTTGATTTCTTGCTAAAAGCAAGGTTCTACCAGGAACACCTCCCCACAACAATGCTGAAATCCAAACATTGACATCAAGGATAACTCTCATGGATTAGACCATAACTCATGTCTGACATCCTTGACAACTTCACTAATTTCTTCCAGCGTTAGTTGATTAGGATCGGGTTCTAAGTCTTCTAAGCCTTGCAGAAATTCATCTAAATCTACATTCGGCTTAGTAATTTTTTTCAACACAATTTAATTTTCTGTAACCGAAACTTCATATTCTGTCAAAGGTTGGAGTTTAACCAATACCTCTGATGGGATTTCCAGTTTTCCCTCAGCCGTCACTTTAGCAACAATATTTGTATTCATAGTTTAAATTTCTACTTTTATAGATTTTATCCTTTTCTCCTTCGTGCGATCGCTTAAGCTTACTTTCGTAGTCTTTCTAGGTTCTGTTGATGCAACTCTGGGAAGTTTTCTAAATCATCTATTGACTGCGGCGCAGGGAAGATTACAGCGTCTTCAGAGGTGAATCGATGTATCTTTCAATCGTGAAGTCTTTAATATATTTTATACATTAATTCTAGATTTTATTACGTAAAACAGTTCAGCAGATTTGCCAGAAGGGGAGCGATCGCTCATAAAACATCTAAAATCGAAGTTAAATAGCTTTGATATAGTTATGGCAATCACTCGTTCTATGCTAGGGGCAGTTTATTTAAAAAACCTAAACTCTAACTAGTGCGATCGCTCACTGTATTTGTGACAGCAGCACGATAAAATTCTAAAACCATAATCGTACTAAAAGGTCTAAATGGCAGAAACACTATTCTTCAACGCCTTACGGGAAGCCATTGATGAAGAAATGGCGCGTGACTCCAGCGTATTCGTTCTCGGTGAAGATGTTGGACATTACGGCGGTTCCTATAAAGTTACCAAAGACCTGTACCAAAAATATGGCGAACTCCGTATTCTAGATACCCCCATTGCTGAAAATAGCTTTACTGGGATGGCTGTGGGAGCCGCAATGACTGGGTTGCGTCCGATCATTGAAGGTATGAACATGGGCTTTTTACTGCTCGCCTTCAATCAAATATCCAACAACGCTGGGATGCTCCGCTATACTTCTGGCGGTAACTTTAAAATTCCGATGGTAATTCGCGGCCCTGGAGGTGTGGGAAGGCAGCTAGGCGCAGAACATTCCCAGCGACTAGAAACCTACTTCCAAGCTGTGCCAGGATTAAAGATTGTTGCCTGTTCTACACCAAGAAACGCCAAAGGACTCCTGAAATCCGCTATCCGCGATGATAATCCAGTGTTGTTCTTTGAACACGTTTTACTTTACAACTTGAAAGAAGATTTACCAGAAGAAGAATACCTCCTCCCCCTAGATAAAGCAGAAATTGTGCGTCCAGGGAAAGATGTGACAATTATTACTTATTCGCGGATGCGCCATCATGTAGTGCAAGCCGTCAAAACTCTTGAAAAACAAGGATACGATCCAGAAGTTATCGATTTAATATCCCTTAAACCATTAGATTTTGATACCATTGGTGCATCAATCCGTAAAACCCATAAAGTCATTGTTGTGGAAGAATCGATGCGCACTGCCGGTATTGGAGCAGAAGTCATCGCCTCAATCAACGATCGCTTATTCGATGAATTGGATGCGCCAGTACTACGACTTTCTTCCCAAGATATTCCCACACCTTACAACGGCAATCTGGAACGACTAACAATCATCCAACCAGAGCAAATAGTAGAAGCTGTGGAAAAAATGGTGGCGTTGCGAGTCTAAAAGTTAGGAGTTAAAAGTTAGGAGTGAGGAGTTAAAAATTTAATATTGAATTTACAACTCCTAACTCCCAACTTCTAACTATCAACTCCTAACTCATAACTCCCAACTCATAACTCCTCAAAAGAGCGCTATTATAGCCTTTGTCAGATGCGAGTTATGGTATGCAAAGACAGCGATCGCTATTAATTTTGATTTTAGTCCTGATAATCGCCGCTATTACGGTGATTGCCACAATTCCGATACCTCTGGGGCTGGACTTGCGCGGAGGTTCACAGCTCACAATTCAGGTGAAACCATCAGCGGATATCCCCAAAATCACCGAACGCGAATTGGAAGGTGTGAAGAAAGTTGTCGAAGGCCGGATTAATGGTTTAGGTGTTTCTGAGCCAGTAATCCAAACAGTCGGCGCAGATAAAATACTGGTGCAACTACCAGGAGTTAACGATCCAGAACAAGCTGAACGGGTGCTAGGCGGTACAGCACAGTTAGAATTTCGTACCCAAAAGGCGAATACAGAAACTCAACTGCTGGCTTTTCAAGCATCAAGAGCTGAATTGAAATTCAAGCAAGAAGAATTAAGAAAGAGTACCGACAAAGCGGCAATTGTCAAGAATCAAGAAGACTTACAAAAAAATAATCAAGCGATCGCAGAATTGTTTGAAAGCACTAATCCACCACTAATTGGCAAATACCTCAAGGATGCCTATGGTGAACCCACTCAAGGTAACAACTGGAATGTTGCCATTCGCTTCGACCAAAAGGGTGGTGAACTGTTTGCCAATTTGACGAAAAACCTCGCCGGTACTGGGCGTAGCATTGGTGTTTTTCTAGACAATGAACTAATCAGCGCTCCTACTGTAGGTATAGAATTTGCCGCTACTGGGATTACAGGTGGTTCTGCGGTGATTACAGGACGTTTTACCGCCCAACAAGCCAATGACTTAGGCGTGCAGTTACGTGGTGGTGCATTACCCGTACCAGTAGAAGTTGCAGAAAGGCGGACAGTCGGAGCAACCTTGGGTAAAGATAGTATTCAAAGTAGTATTTATGCTGGAGTCGGTGGTTTGACTTTAGTATTAATATTCATGGTGGTTTACTATCGACTACCAGGATTGATTGCGGATATATCACTAGTGATCTACTCTCTCTTAACTTGGTCAACCTTTGCTTTGTTGGGCGTTACCCTAACTTTGCCTGGAATTGCTGGTTTTATTCTCAGTATTGGGATGGCAGTTGATGCCAATGTGCTAATTTTTGAAAGGACGCGGGAAGAATTGCGGGCGGGTAAATCTCTGTATCGTTCTGTAGAATCTGGTTTTTATCGGGCATTTTCTAGTATTTTAGATAGCAACGTCACTACATGGATTGCTTGCGCTGCCCTGTTTTGGTTGGGGTCTGGTTTAGTTAAAGGTTTTGCTCTAACCTTAGCTTTGGGGGTAGCTGTAAGTATGTTTACTGCAATTACCTGTAGTCGAACATTGCTATTTTTGGCAATTTCAATTCACTCCTTGCGGAAGACAGAACTTTTCTGTCCAAACCTGCCAGCATCGAATAAGGCAGAGGTGACTCAATGAAACTAAGCATTAATAAATCGCGATCGCTTTGGTGGAGTATTTCTGCCGCTATCATCATCGCTGGTATCATCTCAATGGTGATTTCTTGGCAACAACCTAGTATTCGTTCCCCCTTACGCCCCGGTTTAGATTTTATCGGTGGTACGCGGTTGCAGTTTGTCCGAGATTGCACCAAACCCGGTAACTGCGATAAACCAATTAATATCAACGCTGTCCGGGAAGTAGCAAAAGCACAGGGACTAGGTGATAGCAGTATCCAACTTGTCTCAGAAAATGGTGTAGAAAATGGTGTACTAATTCGGTCAAAAGATTTGAGTGTCGATCAGCGTACCAAATTACAAAACGCTTTGAGCGAAGAAATCGGCGTTTTTGACCCACAAAAGAACCAGATTGACTCCGTTGGTCCCACATTAGGCAGAGAACTGTTTACATCCGGGATGTTAGCTCTGATAGTTTCCTTCATCGGTATTACTATCTACATGAGTTTCCGCTTCCAGTTAGATTATGCTGTGTTTGCGATCGTTGCCCTACTCCACGATATCTTGATTACAGTTGGGGCTTTTTCATTTTTGGGTTTGGTGGCAGGCATCGAAGTAGATAGCCTTTTTATCGTCGCCTTACTTACGATCACAGGTTTCTCAGTCAATGACACAGTGGTAATTTACGATCGCATTCGGGAAACCCTTAAAATCCATCCCGAACAGCCGATTGCCCAAATTGTAGATGATGCGGTTAACCAAACATTGACAAGATCGATCAACACTACCTTAACCGTATTACTGACATTATCTGCAATCTTTTTATTTGGCGGAGAAACACTGAAAAACTTTTCGCTGGCTTTGATTATTGGCTTCACAATGGGGGCTTATTCGAGTATTTTTATCGCCAGTACTCTTCTAACTTGGTGGCGAGAGCGAAAAGGAGAATCCCAAATGTTAGACAACGCTGATTCGATTGATACATCTCCCAGTTCCCAGGATAGTTAAAAAGAGTGTATATTTCCCAATTGGGTGAAAGTATTTTGAATTGCTCACCCACGCCTTGCAATCTTATTTCCCTATGGATCAACCGCAAGAACGATTAAATACTGTCCCAGACTTTGAGAAATCTGACCCATCATTTGCTCAACAAGTACAAAGACTACATCAGCTAACAGTATATGGCAGGTGGCTGTTTGTCGGCTGTTTATGGCTGACCATTGCGCCTGCCTCGTTGTGGGGTCTACGTGCAGAAATTGCTCTGTGGCAACAATATTTTACCTGGGTGGCAGTGAGATTTGGATTGTTCTACCATCCACTGTCTACCTTCGGTCTCGCCTTTTGTCTGGGGATGACTGCTGCTGTTTTAGTTTGGCAAAGTCGGAATATTCTACTCGGACTGCCACCGCAGGAAAAACAACGTTTAGAAAAACAAGTTTATCGGATACGTCAACAGGGAGCAACTCATCCTCTATGGAAGTGGGTTTGTCATTAAATTTTCTTTCTCTACACGTACAGCAATTTATAGCAAAATATGACTTAACCTTACAAAGAAAGGCAGGAGTTAGGAGGCAGGAGGCAGGAGGGAATGAGTATCAATGAAAACTTGCATTTGCAGGGTTTAAAGCCCAGTTTAAACTAATAATTATACCGAGACTGCTTGCAGCGAGGTATAAAACGTCCTTGTTTCAATCCACCTTTATTAAGGGTGGGTTCCTCCTGCCTCCTGAATAGACATCTGCCCAAAAAGAATGTAGAGACTTAGTAGTGCTAAGTCTCTACAAGATTTCTGAATAATGCATATTTAATTTCATCAAATGTCTGTTCAAAGATACTGCTAAAAGTGGATGCCATACATGAACGATCTTCAGATTAAATTTAGCGATCGCAAGTCTGAAATTGACCTTTATCAACTCCAAGAACTGTTAAACGTTTCCGCTTTCTGGGCAAAGGGACGCAGTATTGAAGACTTAGGTATAGCTATTGCCAATAGTGAGCCAGTGATTTCCGTTTGGAATCGCGATCTGCTCATTGGCTTTGCAAGAGCAACATCTGATGGCATCTATCGCGCCACAATTTGGGATGTTGTGATTCATCCAGAGTATCAACATAGTGGGTTGGGAAGCAATTTAGTAGAAACCGTTTTAAGACATCCTCGTATGAAGTCGGTTGAGCGAGTTTACCTGATGACTACTTACCAACAGGGTTTCTACGAAAAGATTGGTTTTCAAAGCAACACTACCACTACGATGGTGCTACACAATCAAGCTAACCGTACTTTCCTTGCTGCTACAGAAGTGCAGCTTCAAGAATCATCGAAATAGTTCCGAGCAATGAGCGCTGAGTATTAAGTATACTAACTGTAGTAGTAGGGTAGTTAAAAAGCAAGATTTCCTCTCTACTACTCAGGACTCAGCACTACTCACTAGAGGAATAGAGATTTGTAGTCTGGTAAGCTGCTGATGTGGTTCCTTGACAATGGTCGAGGGCAAGATTTCTAACTTTCCTCCCATAACTTCCACCAAAGTTTGATTGATTAATAGTCTCATTCCTGGGGAAAGAGTAGCGTTTTTTTGGTCAATCGGGGTCAACGGATCTTCAAATTTGAGCAAATCAATCGGCTCGCTCCAAGGTACAGCATGGGTTGGTAAATCTAGCCAAATGTTTACAAAATTGTTTGTAGGTAGGGTGCTACTGGAAATACAAATGCTGCCTTCCTCCATTTGAGTAATGGCAGTGTCTATTAAACTTATCAATACTTGGCGGAGCCAGAGGTAATCTGTCAAAACATAAATTTCTGAGTCTGCGGGTAATAATTGTAAGGGAAAATTGCGATTTGCCGCCAGCATATAAGTTAAGTCATGAACCTCCTCTAAAATTTCGGCTAAGGCTCTGGGCTGAATATCTAATTTATTAGTGCCGTGTTCAGCTCTTGCAACATTGAGAATTTCATCCATTAGCTTCAGCAACTTCAGCGTTCGCTCGTGAGCTTGGGCAATAAATTCTCGCTCTTCAGCTGGATTTTCACACAAATCTGACAAAATTAATTGATGTAAGCCAATCAAACCATTAAAAGGCGATCGCAATTCATGGGTAGTCCGCGCCAAAAAACCAGCTTTAAACTGGCTCATTTCCTTTGCCATCAGATATGCCAGCTGGGTTTGCTGTAGCTGTTGCGATATTAGTGACATATCCTGTTGAGCTGATGGCGCTACTGGGGATGAGCTAGATAAAACATTAGGCGCTCGTCCAAATAACTGACGGAAAACCATACCTAGTGCTATTCCTACTCCTAGATATATCCAGTTGCTCCAATTCATATCTGGCAATTATTAACTTGCTAATTAAGTACAACAGCGCCAACTAAAGTTTCAGATTTCTCTGTTGTTAACACCACGAAAACAACATTATAGCTACCTATACTTGGTTATCACTCGATAAATCTAACTCGATCGCACCTTGTCGCAAAATCTGCCAATTTATCCCTGTCCATTTAGCAACGGTGGAAGGTATACCCATCCCTGGTATTTCACCCTGGTATTCTGTCGTTACTATCAGAACCTGGGGAAACTGAGTCTCAATTTCTGCGATTGTTTGCAAAGGCGGCTGACCAGAAAAATTGGCGCTAGTGGTGGCAAGAGGGCCTGTTTGCGCCAAAATAGTTTGAGCGATCGCACTGTTTGGTACTCGAATCCCAATTGTTGTTGGATCGATAGGATTCATAACTTTTGGTAAGCGTTCACTCGCTGGCAAAACTAATGTCAGCCCTCCTGGCCAATATTTATCTGCTAATTCTTGCCAAACTTTATATTCATTCTCACTACCTTTGACATACGGCCACAAATCTTCAGCACTAGCCGCCATCAAAATCAAAGGTTTGTCTTGACTGCGTTGTTTCGCCGCAAAAATTAATGCTGCTTTCTCTGGTATCGCTGCAAGTGCCGGAACAGTATCAGTCGGAAAGCTCACTAAAAGACCAGCGCGTGCGCCAACTATTAGATTTTCTAAAGAAACTTGGGTCATATTTACAAAGTTAGGAGTAGAGACGCGATTAATCGCGTCTGTGCAGGAGTAAGGAATTTCATAACTCATAACTCATAACTCATCACTCCTAACTTTTATAGGCCAGGGCAAAACGTTCAATTCCAGCTAAATCAGCGTGAATTTGAATCTTACAATAGCTACCTTGATTTTGTAAAAGTTCTCGCACTGCATCCGCTTGTCCAGCCATCATCTCAATCAGCCACACGCCACCCGATTGCAAATAACTGGGGGAGACTTCGATCAAATGACGAATACAATCTAAGCCATCAAGGCCACCATCCAAAGCTAGATGTGGTTCGTGGTTAACGACTTCTGGTTGCAAAGTCAGTAAGGTGCTGGTGGGGATGTAAGGGGGGTTCGACACCATACCACTGAACTGACCTTTTAAGAATGTCAGTGGCTCCCACCAGGAACCTTGATAAAATTGAATCCGGTCAGCAAAATCCAAATTATCAGCGTTGGTTCGAGCGATCGCCAAAGCCTCTAAACTGTAATCAACTGCATGAATTGTTGCTTTTGGCAAGACATCTGCTAATCCGATGGCGATCGCACCACTCCCAGTACCCAAATCTGCCCAATGTCCTGAGACACCGTTAGCAGCTGCTAAAGCTAAATCAATTAAATACTCTGTTTCTGGTCTGGGAATCAAAACTGCGCTTGACACCGCAATTTGAAAGTTACGCCAAGGTGTCACACCGGCAATGTACTGCACTGGTAAGCGGTCATTTAATCGCCTCTGCCACAGTTGGTCTAACTCTTCTAGCGGCAATTGCAGTTGAATTTGCGGCCAGTTTTTAAAAGACTCTAAACGCAGTGCCAAGCGGTCTAATCCAGCAACTTCGAGGAGCAACCAATCTACTTCCATTGGTGGGACATCAGTGGCGATCGCTGCTTCAAGAGCCGCATTCCGCCACTGCCAAAGTTGTAAACCAGAGACTATCGGATGTTTCTCCCCCATACCTCAACCTTGGAGCGCATATCCGTTATTTTTTCGGAGCGGGGGCGGCAGCTGGCTTGGCAGCTGGTGATTGATTTGGCGCCAGGGAGCGAATAAAATTGATCGACTCCCGTGATGGATACAGAACAATTTTATTGATACTAGGATCGCTGCTGCTATTGAGAGCTTCCATAACACCGTACAAATCTACCACCTGAATTTCAGTATTGGCTCCTTCCTTTGGCACGGCTTTTTTGAATTCCTCTAACAGAGCCACTGCTTGTTCTTTCTCAAAAAAGAAAGGGATGTATCGCTCATTACCTTTAGCAAGGGGAATAGTCAGATAGCTATTATCTTTCTTAAATTTGGGTACAAATAGAGGAATACCATTGAATTGCTCTACCTTTTTACCATTTTGATTGATCATACTTGTTGCCGAAGCTACTTGTTGTTGCGTCGGAACTAAAGTATAAATCACAGAATCTGATTTCTTTTTGCTTTCTTGAACTATTTTATAGTAGTCTGCCAAGGACAAAGGTCTAACCTGTAGAGTGCCTGCTAACTGGGGATTTTCTTTTTTGAGCCGATTGTCAAGGAATTTTTGAGCATCTTGCTTGCTAATAAAAAATCCCACTTGTGACACTGGCTTGGATGCGTTGTTTCTCGAAAGAACTACGAATTCGCCTTTAGGATTGGTGAGCGTGAATACTGGTACTTCTTGGAGCTTTTTCACAACCTGATCTTGTGGCAGAGCGATCGCCTCTAGATTGCCCATTCCTGGTATATTGCCTATTCCTGAAAGCCCTGTTAAAAATACACTGCCAGCTATACCCAATGTTGCGCCTAAGCGAATAAATGATTTCATGACTGCTCCTCGCATCAATAGTCCAATTAAATTAAACAAATGGTTGGATTTGCACAGCACCAACTAGCTTTAGTTATATAGCAATTCATTTTAGTTTTGAAAAATTCATTATGCGCGTTGAGGTTGAGTGTTAAGCGTCAACGGTCAAAATCCAATGTTCCCTAACTATTTAGAGTTGCTATAGTATCGTTTTCACAAGTTGGCTGTGCTAACGTTGTGTTTTTCTAGGTTTGCTTCGCTATTGACCGCGAAATGCCGTAGATGCTAATTATATGTCTTCTCAAACAGCAAAAAGCCTATCCATCTCTCCAACCTTGGAGATGATAAATGCCATTTTATCGGCTTTTTCTAAAATTAGTTGACGCTATTAGTTAATCAATCGTTCCATCTGCGATTGCTTTAATACAGCAGTTTTCATTTGTATGAAGTACAAAGTCATTGGTTTTGAGGCAGGAGGCAGAAGGCAGAAGGCAGAAGGCAGAAGAATAATTTAATTTGTAAGCCTTTGGTTTTGTACCTCACTTAGTTGCAAACTGCTGTATCTTCTCAAATCTATACAAAGCTTAGTGTTCAGAATATCTTACTATTTAATGACGAAATTTGTCTGTTAGGCTTCAACTACAAAACAGCCTAATTGGTCTTCTCCGTAAAAATATGTAATTCAATTGCATATTTAGCAAAGAAAACCTGGCTAATTACCCTAAGTGTTAACTATATTAATTAAATCGGGATGACAGGATTTGAACCTGCGGCATCCTGCTCCCAAAGCAGGCGCGCTACCAAGCTGCGCTACATCCCGTTATACTCATCCGCTTTTTTGGGTTTAGTTTTTATCTCCCCATCAAAGCGATCGCGCTTTCACAAAAGCGTTAAGGCAATCATATCACATAACACTGCTGATGCCTAATATATTTATATCTTCTGCAAATATTAGCTAGATTTAGATATTTGGACTGATAAAGGTTAAAGGTTTGTCTGCCGACTTAGTTTTACAAGAGATATTACTTGTGCGTTCGTCGGCTAAACCTTGTCAAACCAAATTTCAATAATAGATTTGTACTACTATACCTGATTTTATTGTGCGAATCGGGTTTTATTTGGATTGAGCATTAGTGAGGATACCAGAACATGCCTTTGATGCCTTCTGGATCGGCCATAAACCCCATAGTTCGGTAGAAATCTACAACATGGGGGTCAGCGAAGAGAGTGACATTACTAATTTCTTCACTCCTAAGTTTTTTGAGAACGTATTTCATTAGCGCCTTCCCCAGTCCTTGACTTTGAAAGTCTGGGTGAACCACTACATCCCAGATAGTGGCATTAAAGGCGTGATCTGAGGTAGCACGGGCAAAACCAATGAGCCGCTTTTGGTTTCCTCTCACTTGCCACATTGAAGCAACGAGAAAACTATGCTCAATAGCTTTTTTTACTTTTCTTAGAGGACGACGCGACCAACCAACTGCATCACAGAGTTCTTCTAGCTCATATAGGTCAATATCTCGTTCCGTACTGAAGACGATCCGAGCCTCCTTTGAAGCAGCTTCGCTAATACTACTGGGGCTGGAGTTGCCCGCAGTTTCTGCTGTATGCTCTTCAAAGAGATTTGTCCTAGTTGTCCCTACAGATTCAGGAGTACTAAACCAAGTTTTCCAAAAACCCATGCCAACGCGGTTCGGGTAGTATAACTGAATTGGTTTCCACTCTCAGGAGTGTTGATTCACTTTTAACATCGCTACCCCCATTTATTACCCTATTACACTCAAATTTTTTCGGTTGTTTTCGGGATTTGCAATGGTAACAGCTAGTTAGAGCGTGTTTCACACCAATCATTTTCAACTTTAGCATTTTGTTGTAAAGGCTAGGAGAAATTCACCAAAAGCGTAAGGATATAAACAATTCAAAATTCAAAATTCATAATGGAAAAACCTAATCCTGGCAATTGCTCCTATAGAGCTTAAATGCACGTTAGCTTAGGAGTGAATTGTATACACGGGATTGGGCATTGGGTATCGAGAACACTCTTCTGTTGTCCCCTTGTCCTCCCAGTCCCCAATCCTCAGTCCTTAGTCCTTAACACCCAACCCTCAACACCCAGCCCCCAGATGACGAAAGCAAGCGAGTTTTACCCTTAACAATGGCTTCTGGTTTAAAATCTTCGACACTGGAACTCCTAAAGCGCTTTAACCGAGCGTTTCCCCAGTTTTATGAGCAATTCGTCAGTAGTGAAATTCAACTGCAAAATTTGCGGTTAGCCTACCGTCTCTATAAAACTAGACGCGCTGTTATTGAACTAAAACCGGAAGGAAGCAAAAGTGCCCTGCATTTTGCTTACCGCAACCAGTCTTTTCTCCTCAGCGATATTTTTGGTGTACTAGCAGCTTATGGGTTGACTATCCACGGTTTAAGTCTATATGGTCAAATCCGTCCGCCAATGTTAGTTTTTATCAAACTTTTGGTATCTCGTGGTAGTAAAGCCTTGACCGAGAAAACCGCAGAAAATGTCTGTCGCGCCATTCGCGAGGCTTTAGGAGGTCGGTTTGAGGTAGAAGAGATGCTGGCGGTAGAATTTAATCTTGACACTGGCTTAGAGCAGGTACAAACTGAGTTTTATGTCGATCCGGTATTTCATCTCCCTGCTCTAGTAATTGAAGCTGATAATCAACCAGGATTATTCTACAAAGTGATGTATGCTATCTGGCAGGAAGACCTTTTGGTAGTTAATGCCAATTTACTGGTTTGGCGCGGACGTACACGGCTAATTCTCTACTTGTTAGGGCCGAATGAAAGTCTCATTCCTGAATATCTGGGTCACAAAATTGCTGAAGGAGTGCGACAGAGGTTGCTGGGTAAATAAAAAAGTGAGAAGTTATGAGTTATGAGTTATGAGTTAAAAATTCCTCACTCCTAACTTCTAACTCTTTCTACTTTAGTATTTAGTCGCACCCATCCTTAAGGGTACGATACAAGTATGGCAACTATCGAAATCTTGGGCGTTCCACACGCATACGAGCTAACGGCTCCCACTTCCTGCCCCCATGCTTTGGTATTTATCCACGGTTGGCTCAATAGCCGTGGATATTGGCAACCTGTGATTTCCCGCCTATCAGATGATTTGCAGTGCTTGTCCTATGATTTGCGGGGTTTTGGTGAATCCCAATCTCAGATAAAAACCGATTTTAGTCAAGCACAAACGTCTTTGAGTATGACGCCCATCTCCAGTAGTATGGCTGACTCATCTTTCGATTCTCTTTATACTCCTGCTGCGTATACTCAAGATTTAGCAGTTCTCCTGAAACAGTTGAATATTAGAAGTGCTTGGCTAATTGGTCACTCATTAGGCGGGACGATCGCTCTTTGGGGAGCAGATCAAATGCCTGAGCGTGTTAAGGGAGTTATCTGTATCAACGCTGGCGGTGGTATTTACCTCAAAGAAGCCTTTGAGCAGTTTCGCTCGGCGGGTCAGAAATTTTTGCAAGTCCGTCCGCGCTGGCTGTCCCAAGTACCTTTGATTGATTTGCTGTTTACCAGAGCTAGTGTAGCTCGTCCTTTAGAGCGCTATTGGGCACGTCAACGAGTAATAGATTTCGTTGTGGCTGACCCAGAAGCGGCTCTGGGAACTTTGTTAGACTCCACAACTGAAGAAGAAATCAATCGTTTACCTGAGCTAGTATCCCAACTGAAGCAGCCAGTTTATTTTTTGGCTGGTGCGGAAGACAAGGTTATGGAACCCAAGTATGTACGCCATTTAGCCAGCTTTCACAGGCTTTTTCAATATTGTGGTGACAATGTTTTGGAAATTCCTAATTGCGGACACCTGGCTATGTTAGAACAGCCGGATGCAGTGGCCGATCACATTCGGGCGATAGTCAATAGTTATAGGGTATAGGGTATTGGGCATTGGGCATTGGTAGTTACAAATGACAAATGACAAATGACAAATGACAAATGACAAATGACAAA